>CAYVTN010000024.1:0-15881 GCA_964454395.1 uncultured bacterium
GTTTTATGCCCCTGGTTTTTGTCAAGGTCCGGTGTTTGGTCCGCAGCAAGCGGTTTTTGACACATGGTACAAATGGTGGCTTGGTCATCCATCGGTTGGCCGCAATGAGGACAGGACTTCATCGGTTGACTTCCTTCTTTAAAGGGATGGCTGGAACGCTCAGAGCCTTTCGTCTTGGTCAGGCAGACCCTATTTAAGTTTAGCCTATGGTCCGGCGTACTGCAAGTCTGGCAGCTCAGCGCACCCGTTTTAATTTCCACAATTCAAAAGCCTTGGACAGGACATCTTCAACCGTGAGGTCATCCAGACATTGCCGCGTTGATTGACTGCACTGCTCCTGGTGACAAGGCCGGCACGGCACATCACGATAAACCGGCACATGGAAAGGAGATTTGGGATTGTTGTTGACAAAATCAGTGGGGCCGTAGCAGATCAACGTGGGGACCTTGAAGGCCTCGGCAAAATATTTGGGGCCTGAATCATTGCCGATAAACAAGGCTGCCCCGCTGATCACGGCCGCGGCCTGACGCAAAGGCCAATCAATCATCTTGACCACGGGCTGGGCCATGGCTGCCGCGCAGGCCTCGATCAGGCCGGTCTCCGCAGCGGTCCCGGACAGCACAATCTGGCACCCTGTTTCCCGGGCCAAGCGCTGCCCTACGGCGCCGAATTTTTCCGGAGCCCAGCATTTTAAAGGCCAGCCGCCTCCCGGGGAGATGATGACGTAAGGCCGGTGGCTGTCCCAGCCTAATGTTTTCAACTTGGCCATGGCCTGGCGGTGTTCTTCCTTGGAAAGAAAAAATTCCAACTGCTGATTGTTTCCCGTCCATCCCAGCGCCTGGGCGAATTGTAAATTCATGGCTACTACATAACGGTGTTGGGCCACTATCCGGTCATGGTAAAAGTAACGGCGGCCGCGCAGATTAAAACCCATGCGTCTGGGCACACCGGCCAACGCGCCCCAGAGGGCCGTACGCAGACTGCCATAAAGATCGATGTAAAGATCGACCTTCTTCTGCTTAATGCCGTTGACCATGCGGAAATGATGTTGCAGTTGCGCCAAACTCCCCCGCTGGCGCAAGGCCCGCGCCGGATGAGGCCAGAAAGCATCCACGCGGGGATGATGTTCAAAGAGGCTGGCATAAGTTTCATCGGCCACCATGGTAAGCTTGGCCTGCGGAAAGCGTTCCTTGAGCGCGCGCAAAAGGGGAAATGTGGTCAACACATCTCCCAGGGCCCGCAACTTGACCACCATAATTTCCTGTAAGCTTAATTCATCCCATTTCATTGTTTGCCCACACCTGCTTTATTCGCCATAATTTTATTTCCGAGCCGGTCTAGGGGCACGGCGCTTGTCCCGCGAATGCTGGTGCGCCGTGCTCCTACGGTTTCAATTATCCGCGTTGTACGACTAACTTGTTGACACAGCATCTAATCAGCAGCCTTGCTTTTTTTATCACCGGTTTCTTTCTTCTTGGCCACCTGCTTGAGCAGATTCATGATCAGGTCGGGCGTGACATCCTGCCAGCAGGCCAATTCATTGCACACGTCTTTATGGCAGGGCCAGCAGGCCGGAGCGGCGTGCACCGCGCGATGCCCCGATTTTTCCGGATAGGGAAACCAAATGGCAGGATCACTGGGTCCGAACAAACCGATGGTGGGCGTGCTCACCGCCGGCCCCAGGTGCATGGGAAAAGCATCGTTGGACACCACGGCCGCGCAGCGCCGCCACAATGCGGCCAGCCGGCTGGGCGGCAAGCCTTCCACACTGAGCGAGAGTTTGCCCGCAGCATGCATGTAATCCAGCTTTAAATCCTTTTCCAGAGGTCCAAAAACAAAAATACATTTCATGCCCAGCTCTTTGGGCGTGCGTTGGGCGAGCTCCAAAAAGTGTTTCAAGGGCCACCGTTTGGCTTGGTGGCTGCCGCCGGGAAAAAGTCCGATAATTTTCCCGGGCTGAACCCCCCGTTCTTTGAGGAAACTGGTAATCCAAAGATCGTCTTCCTGGGTGATCACCCAGCGCGGCCGCATGGACAACTGGCGCATGCCAAAAGCCCTTAGAATATCATAAAATGATTCCCAGGCTGCCCGCGCCCCCGGCTGACCAGCCTCGGTGCGGTAATCATATAACAGATCCCAGACCGTCACTTTGGGTCCGATCCTAAATCGGGCGCCGCTGGCCAGAGCCAGCAGTACCGTGCGGGGATTGCCAAAGAGGTCGCAGACGACATCATAATTTTGCTGACGTATGGTTTTCACCGTCTGCCACCATGCCCAAAAGCCCTTTCTGGGAAGAGAATACACATGATCCCAGGAAGGCTCGCCAGCTGCAGAGCCCACCGAGGAGGGTTCGGTCAGCAAATCCACCCTTCCCTGGGGATAATCGCGTTTGACCAACCGTGCCACAGGTGAGGCCAACAGCACGTCTCCCCGGAAGCGGGGCCGCAAAAACAACAAGTTGGGTTTTTCCGGAAGACCCCACACCGGACCTTGGGTGGAATGGTTGAAGTATGCCGGCAATAAGCCGCTTAGAAAATAAACAATGGTGATCACCTGGGAGGTTCCGAAATTAAATTCAAATAAGCCGTTGACCAGAAAGCCCAGCATACCCGCTGTAATCCCCAATACCACAGCCGCCTGCCGGGGTTGATGCTTACGAAGCCGTTGCCAGGCCGCATAGCCATACAAGAGCAGGACAATCATCCACCATAAATAAAGGCCTGCTGCCAGGAGCCCGCCATTGATGGCCATCTGCAGTAAAGTGTCGTGCACATGCGGCGGGCGTTGTTCAATCGCCTTGGGATTGGCCACCGGTCCGTAGTGCACGGATAAATTGTCCACCCCATAACCTCGCAAAGGCCGCTGCTTGATCAGTTTGAAGGCGCTGACCCACATATAGCGTCTTTCCACATTGCTCGACTGGTATTTGGAATCAATGGAAAAGACCCGCTGCGCCACGGGCGTATGGGGAAAAAGCACCAGCAGTAGCAGCGCCACGGCCATAAAAATTGCGGGCAGACGCCAATCTTTCAAAGCCCCAATAACGAGTAGCGCCATTGCAGCGCCAATCCAGGACGAGCGGGTATAGGTAAACACCAGCGCCAACGTCAGCAGCAACGACAGCCCCAGGTAACGCCATTGCCGCGCTTCCTTGGAATACAAAAACAGGCTGGCACTGATCACCAGGCTGAGCATGTACATACCGCCTGCCGCCATGTAATCGCCGGAAAAGGAATGGGCCCGGCCGCCGTCCCACCCCAGCAGATGGCTGACAATGGACCAAGCCGCACAGATCCCGGCGCCGGCCAGAAAAAGATTCAGGGCCCGTTCGGCTTTAAGCGGATGGCGGATCACATTGGCGGTCATGAAGAAAATGAGCATCAGACCAACTTTGCGTATGCCAAAAAGACTGCTGTTAAGCCTGCCTTCCCACAGGGAGGAAGCGATGAGCACCAACCCCAGCAGGATCAAAGGCCAATTGATGGGCGTCTTGATAAAAAAGGCGCGCTTGGACAACACAAGCCAAACCACCCAGGCCGCCAAACCCAGGTAAATAATGTTTTGCATGCTGATGCTGGCCACGGCCACCAGGGCAAAAAAAGGAATGCTCCAGTGGGCAATGCGTTCCATGGACAAGGACAACGCTGTGACTTGGGGAGAGGGTTGGGGTAACTGGTCTGGAACCGTGTCCGAATCCTGGCTCATCGTTTTCTCCATGCGCGGTACTTAAGATACCAAGGTGAAATTTTACGTTTAAAATCCATCAGTTGATCAGATCCCTTCACATAAATACGCCGCAAGGCCCAGCGGTCCTGGGTTACTGAGGCTGTGCCCGGTGAAATGGCACAGGCGGTTTCATAGCCTGCCCTTTTAACCGCGGTACGGACATTAATATCCCATGCGCCATAAGGATAGCAAAAATTTTTAACCGCACGGCCGAAAAGCTGTTCCAAGGTAATCTTGGAACCATTGATTTCGTCCTGCAAAGCTCCGGCGTCAAGCTTGGCGAGGTACTGGTGGGTCAGACTATGAGAACCGATCTCCCAGCCGGCGTTGAGCAGACCTTGACAGGTGCTCCTGTCCATGCACGGCAGGATGGGTACGGACTGGTGCTGGTCCCAAAGATTGTGTTTGCCCAGCGCATGGGGCACTAAAAAAATAGTGGCCGTGAAGCCGTATTGGTCCAGAATGGACTTGCCATGGTCCGCCACGCTTTGATAGCCGTCATCAAAGGTAATCACCACCGGTTTGGATGGCAGGTCGCCTTTTCCCTCCAAATAGCCGCCAAGCCTGTCCAGGGAAACAGAGGTATAACCCTTGTGCTTCAACCAGGCCATTTGTTGATCAAAGGCCGCTGCTGAAACCACCAGGTCCGAATAAATCACGCCTTCAGCCTGGAGATGATGGTACATCAAAATTGGTATGTCCATAGGCTCCTCGTTCACCCTTGTTGTAAGCCGGGCAATGCCTGGTATTGCCTAAAAAAGCCGTATAAAGCAGGAAGATTAGCATAATTCCAATAAAAAATAAAGGCTTTATGCACATTTTCCAAGGCGGAAAAATAATAAACAGGACTGATCGGAAGGGACCGGGATAACCACCCTCGGCTATTTCCCCAGTTGATGAAAACAGCGTTTGGCTTGGTCCCAGACATCCCGGGGCTCAAGGTCCGCCACAATGCCGGTGGGTGAAAGAATCACGTCGTGCTCCTTTCGATCATAAGGATGCCATTCGCGCAGAGGCTCGTCCGTCCACAGGGTCAGGGTGCGCGTCCCCAAAGCGCAGGCCATGTGTTTGGGCCCCGAGTCGGCGGTGACCATGCCTTTAGCCTGCTTTATCAAAGCTGCCGCTGCCTTGAGGCTGCCCTGAAAAACCGGTATGCGGTCATCCAAAGCTTTTTTCACTTCAGTGGCCAAATCCTTTTCCTGCGGCCCTGCAAGGAGCACCCAGGGGATGGGACTTTGCTCTTTGGCCACTTGAAGAAAGCGGATTACCTGGCCCGGCGGCCACTGTTTTCTGGGCTTGCCGGCGCCTGGCGCTATCAGCATAAAGGACTTCCCGTCCAGGTGGTGCTGTTTCAAGAAATCCTGGCTTTCCTCCTCTGCTTTGGCTGTGAGTTCCAAGGTCATTGACGGATGATCCGGGGTAAGGCCCAGGGCTCTCACAGCATCCAAGTCCCGTTCCATGGTGGACTTGGCTTCCTTGGGCGCTTTTATGGGAATGGTGCCAAAGTAATTACGGCTGCTATGATTGTGGACCACCCGTTTCCTGCAGCCGGAAAGCCGGGCCAGCAAGGCCGTGCGAAAGGAAGCATGCAAGGCGATCACCAGATCAAAATGGGCTTGCCTTAAGCGCCGGATAAAGGCCCAATAAGCCGGCAGACCCATATGTTTGTCAAAGGTCCGGACTTCGTCCACCCCGGGATTATCCTCCAGCACTGGGCCGGCTTGCGGACTGACCAGCATGGTGATTTTGGCCTGGGGATAGGCTTGTTTCAGAGCAGTGCACACGGGCGTGGCCAGCAAAGTATCGCCCAGGGCGCGGATTTTAATGATCAGAATATTTTCAAAAATCATAACCGGCCGGCTTTCGCGGGATTTTTTATCACTTGCTCAGTTTGCCCAGCATGGATTGAACCTTGGTCCACACCTCTTCCACGCTCAGGGAAGTCATGCACGCCAGGTTTTTTAAGGGACATTCGTTTTTAACGCAAGGCGCGCAGCTCAGTTGCTCATTGCGCAAATAGGCACTGGCTGACCCAAAGGGCCCGGTCACCCGCGGGTCGGCCGCCCCCTGCAGCACCAATACCGGCACCTGCTGGGCATAAGCCATATGCATGGCCCCTGAATCATTGCTGATCACCAACTGCATTTTCCGGACAACCGCCAGCCCCGTATCCAGATCGGTTTTACCAGCAGTGATAAGGACTTCCCCGCCGGCGCGGGCAGCCACCTGCTCGGCCAGGAGCTGATCTGAACCTGAACCAAGCAGCACCACTTGCACGCCTTGTTCCTGAAGCAATCGCACCAACCGGGCATAGCGTTCCCAAGGCCAGCGCCTGCTGGGCGCCACCGACCCGGGCGCAATGCCCACCCTGGTCCTGGTGCCCGGCCCCAGCAACGCTTCCGCCGCAGCCGTAGCTTTCATCGATGGCGTAGCGGCAAAAATCCGGCCATCATCAGAATCCGTTTTGATTCCCAGGGCGCTCAACAGATGTAAATAACTTTGCGGCCTTGGCCCTTGTTGCAAAGAAACGGACCAAGGCAAGGCATGGGACAGAAGCAGGCCCCTGGCCTCACCCTGATAACCAATACGCACGGGAACAGCAGCCCAAAAAGCCATCCAGGCTGTGGAAAAAGACCTGGGCAGAATCAAGACCACGTCATAACGCTCCTGCCGCAACCGGCCCACCAACTTCAGCCAGGCGCCCATCCCTTTGCGTCCATAAGTTTCCATGGTTATCACTGACGACACTTCGTCCAGGTTGTTCCAGATCGGAGCCACCCATGATTTGGCCAGCACATGCAGACTGCTTTCGGGCAGATTTTTTTTAAGTGCTTTAACCACCGGCGTGGCCATAATGGCATCGCCAACCCAATTGGGACTTCTTAGCAGTAATTTTATTTTTTGATTTTTAAGGTTCATGTCATTTCCCCGGCCCCACACCTGGCTTTGCCGGATATTACTTCCTGTTCCGTTTAAATAAAGTTGTTAAAACCGGCAGGGTCTGGCCCTGCTGCTGATATGCTTCCCAGACTTTCAATTCGCTCAGCAACACATACAGCGCCGAAAAGCTGTGAAACATCCAGCCTTCCACGCCGTCCTTAAACCCGCCTTGAAAAATAAAGGCCTTCATAAAGCGATGCCATGGCTTGATCATTAAATCATACCCTGCCGGCCGGTGCCCCTTTTCCAGCAGCCGCTTGGCTTCCACTGTGGTATAGGTGTTGAGTTTGCGAAAGTAATGGGCAATATCGCGGTATGAATAGTGAAGGATATCATGATACAGGCGTTCCTGCGGACCATCCACCACAATCCCCCGGTGCAGGCCGACTTCAGGATAGCCGCCTTGGAGGCGTTTGAAAAAACGCAGATGCAGATCAGGGTACAAGTTGCCGTGTTTTAGCCATTTGCCAAAATGATAATTGCGGATCGGCACCCAATAGCCGTCGGCTGCATCCGTCCGGGCGGCAATCGCCTTGAGGTCTTGCGCCAGCTCGGGCGTGACCCGTTCATCGGCATCGAGGATGAATACCCAGTCTCCGGTCAGACAGGTCAGCCCGAATACCCGGGCCGGTTCAGGATAGCCGTGATGGCCAACAAAGGTTTCAATGCGCGCACCGGCTGCCCGGGCCAGGGCTACTGTATTGTCCGTGCTCTCGTTGTCCACCACCACCACTTCATCGGCAAAGCTTAAGGACTTCAGACAGGCTTCGATATGATAAGTTTCATTATAGGTATGAACCACTGCGGATATCGTCATGCCCGGCCTGCGATCACCTTTGAATAGAGCTGTTCGTAAGCCTTGACCATGTCCTGCTTATTGAACATCCTGCGCACCTGATACTTGGCGCTTTCCCCCATCTGCATTCTTTTCAGGGGATTGCAGATCAGGTGATAGATGGCATTGGCCATGGCGTTGGCGTTTTGGGGAGGCACCAGCAACCCGGTTTCATTGTGCTTAACGATTTCCGGCACGCCGCCGGCATTGGTAGCCACCACCGGCAGGCCATGGGCCATGGCTTCCACCAGCACCAGCCCAAAAGGTTCACAGTCACTGGGCAGTACAAATATATCCAGAGCGGACATAAACCGGCTTATATCTTTCTGGTAGCCCGTAAAGAATATAGCCTGAAGCGCCCGCAACACCCTGGCCCGCATGATGATGGTGGTGGAATAAGAGGTATCCTGCCGGTAAGCCCGGCCGCCCAGAAGAAATTTCACCGTGGGATTCCAGCGCATGATCATTTCCCCGGCAGCGATAAAATGAGGAAAGCCTTTGTTGGGCCGCCAAATGCCCGTGCTGCCCACCACTGGTACGCCCAGGTCAATGCCAAGCTCTTCGCGCAAAGTGGAGGGAAATTCTTTTTCCACATCAACATTGGTGGAACAATAAATACGTTCGGTCTGGGCCTCGTCAATGCCGTAGCTCTGCACCAGCCGCTTGACATAATCGGAAATGCAAACGAATGTGCTGGTCTTGGAGGCCAGGCGCAGCATGTTGCGGGCCACGTAACCAAGACGTTTTTTCTTTTCACTCATGGCGCCACCAGCCAAACCATGGGGATTTTGGCCCAATGGCAGGGATAAGCGGCCAATTTGGCTTCCTGCAGGCCGCTGACATGAACCAGTTTAAAGTTCATTTTTTTGATATAACGATAAAACTTCCAAAGCGCCGGAATGGACCGGTGCAGATTGCGCCATTTGGCTTTGGGAAAGCGAATGATTTTAGGCTCCATGTTTTTTTGCCGCAAGGTATCGGCAAAAACCCCGTCTTCACAACAGACCACAAAAGGGGTAAAGCGGGTTCTGTCCAGGCCTTTAAGCAAAGTAAGCAAATGAACCTGGCCGCCGCCCATGGTGCCGTGGTAATTCACAAAAAGAATGGGATAGGGTCCAATGTTTTGGGGTTGGTTGCTCTTGGATGTAGCGTTCATGGTTTTCCCGCTTTTTTTATAGTGGTCAAAGTTTAACAACAAACCTGTCTGCGATCAATGGAGAAATGAATCATTGGGCGCTTTCCTATGACAACCGGCCCAGCACCAGAGCCGCTGCTTTTTGATCCTCATCGAGCGTCAGAATCATCACCTTCCGCAGAGGCAGTTGTTGCATGGCAGGTTCAAGACGGGCATGGCTGTAGAGTTCGGGATGGCGCAAGTTCACCGTAGGCGGCAATTGGTTTCGCCGCATGGCTTCCACTGCCACTACAGCGGCCATGGTTCCAAAGGCATGGCCGGTTTCACCCCATGCGCCTTTCAAGGCCACTGCCGGCAATGGCTGGGGAAAGACGGCTTTGAGCGCCTCGTTTTCCATTTCATCCTGCCGGCAATGGCCATTGGCAGCCAGCAGGACAGCATCAATATCCTCCGGTCTGCATGCCGCCATGGCCAAGGCCTGGGTCATGGCCCGGATCCCTGCTTGCGGACCGGAAGACCCGTACTGGCTGGCCATGCCAAAACCCTTGATTTCTGCCAACAAGGGCATGCCGGAAACCTGCGCTTCTTGACGGGTCAGCAACTGCACCAGGCCGCAGCCGTCACCTGCCACCACTTGGCCTGGCTCATGATGGCCAAACAAAGAAAGACCGCGCGCATCCTTATTGTAATAATTGGTTAAAATAGCAATTTCTTCCAAACTTTGACTTTCCACAGCCCCTGCCAGCATCAGGCGACTGCGTCCGGTGATAATAGCCTGGCTTGCAAAAAACAAAGCTTCCAAACCGGCTGTATTGCCGGAGGAAAGGGTTAAACTCATGCCTTGAAGGCCATGCCTGATGGCCGTGTGGGAAGCCGGGGCATTACTGGGTTGATTGGTGAAAGTCAGTGGATTAACCATACTAAGTTGATGCCTGTAAATTGCTTCCATGTTTTCATGAGGATAAGAAAGGATCTTGCAACCAACCACCAACCCCAAGTCTTCCGAAGTCATCGGGAACGTCCGGTCTTTGGCAAGCTCCTGACTGGCCAAACCCAGCATGAGGCTTTCCTTTCGGGCTGATCGCCAGCCCTGACCTGCCAACTTGGACTTCAGATCATCGGTCACCAGACCTGCCATCACCACCCGGCCGTCACAGTCAACCTCGGTCCAATCCTGTTGCCCCCTATAAAGGGTTTCCAACCCTTGATGATGGTCATGACCCAACGCACTGATTAAACAGGTTTGGGTAATCACAATACTTGGCTGCATGGTCCGCTCCAACATAAAGGGTTTTAAGAAGTTAAGCCCTTCCCAAACGTTGCGGCATTTCCAGATACAACAAAAAATTACCACAAAGACACCAAGGCACAAAGGAACATAAAGAAAAACCAAGCTATAATTTTTTTTGCCTTTCTTGGCGCCTTGGTGTCTTTGTGACGGATTATTTTATTCCCGGCAATGCCGGTTTAGAAATCACCCTTCCCACGCTTTAAATAACAACGTGCAATTGGTGCCGCCAAAGGCCGTTGCATTGGTTAAGGCAACTTTCAAAGCCGTGGTTTGTGGCCTGTTGACCACTTTCACCGGGCATTGGGGATCAAGTTGATGATGATTCACCGTGGGCGGAATGAGCTGTTCCACCAGACTGGTTACCGCCAGGTTAGCCTCGATCAAACCGGCGGCGCCAATGGTATGGCCAACAGCACCCTTGGCCGCGGTCACGGGCACGGCACGCCCGTTAAATACCTTGGCCATGGCCCGGGCTTCGATGGCATCATTGGCCAAGGTGCCTGTGCCATGGGCCAGAACAACATCCACCGCGCCTGCGGACAGCCCGCTGTCCTTGAGGGCTTGATTCATGGCCCGGATCATGCCCAGTCCTTGCGGCTGGGGGGCTGCCAGGTGATAGGCATCGCTGGACCAGCCGTAGCCCAATACTTCAGCCAGAGCTTTGCCCCCCCGATTTTTCAGGCTGCGTTCGGTTTCCAACAACAGCGCCGCAGCTCCGTCACCAAGCACCAACCCCTGACGCTCTTGGTCAAAAGGCCGGCACTGCAGGGGCGCCAAAATGCGCAGACTGCAAAACCCGGAAAAAATAAAGGCCGAGGTAATGTCCACGCCCGCAACCAGAGCCTGTTCACTTAGGCCCCGGCGCAGATGAGCCAACGCACTGGCCAGGGCATACCCGCCGGCAGCACAGGCATTGCTGTTCAATATCAGCCAGCCCTTCAATCCCAAAGCCAAGGCTGTTTGTTCCAGCACCGAGCAGCCGGGATAACCGGGCCGTTGGCCTGCCGTTGGAAGAACAGCAGAGGTTGACTGCGACCAGCGTGCTTGCAAATGATTAAGATGCACCAGAAAATCACCCTGGGTGGTGGCGAAAAACAAAGGCACAAAGGGATCGCTGATCCTGCCTCCCCTGGTTAAAAGGCAGGCCCGGTCCAGCACACTGCGGATGCAGGCCACAGCCAATTGCACCGCCGGGTTAAAACGCCGGTTTTCCTCACAACTCAACCGGTCCCATTGGCCAAAAGTTTTAATTTCCGCAGACCGGTGCACCGGCAACCATTGGGTATCAAAGTGCTCAATCGTGGAAACGCCGCTATGGCCCTGCAGCAAGGCCTGCCATGTCGTCTGATGATTGTTGCCCAGGCTGGTGATGCTTTCAATTGCACTGACAAAAATCCGCTCCATCAGGCACCTTTTTCCTCGGACTCCGCCGCCCATAGTTGGCGGACGGCCTGCATGATCAATTGATTAAAGTGGCGGGCCCGTTGATGCCAAGGGCCTGTTTGCATGGGCGGAGCACCCTGCCCGGGGTAAAGAGGCCGCCCAAAGCTTACGGTGATGGGAAAAGGTGTGATTTTTTTAGCACCCGGCGGCAAAACCCGGTAAGACCCGGCCACCACCACGGGCACAACAGGCACGTTGCTCTCCAGCGCAGCCATGGCCAGGGTAGGTTTAAAGGGTGCCACTTGGCCGTCATGAGCCCGTCCGGCCTGGGCGAACATGAGCAAAGACAATCCGGCCTTTAATAGCTTCAGTAAAAAGAGGTAGTCATGGGAAGAAGGCCGGGTGCGTTCAAAAGGGAAATTGTGATACGCCGCCGTATTGGTCAGCCAGGCCCGCCACCAGGACCGGTAAAAATAATCGCGGGCTGCGGCAACATAGGTTCTTTGAACCAAAGCCCGGGGCGCGCCGGCCAGGACCGCCAAATAATCGAGGTGGCTGAAATGGGTAGGCGCCAAAATACACTGTCTCAGGCTTTCCAGACAGGCTTGGCCCTTGACCGTTAGACCACAGCGTTTTTTGATCAGGCCGGTTATAAGCCGCCGGTTGTAATCCTGAAAGTGTTCCACCCAGCGGCCATGCCAAAGGCCAAGGCTCTTTAATCGTTCCCGTTCAGATGCGCTGGTTGGTGCCATCTTCGGTTTGTTCAAAATAAAAATCTCCCTCAGCCAAGACTTCCTGGGCCGAGCTGACCTGCACATGATAAGCCGCCTGGAATCCCATGGCTTTCAGCAGGCGGGCATGAACAACAAGCGTTTCCCCCGGCGTCACCGGCCGTTGCCAGCAGACCTTAAGCAAACGGGTAAGCACAACCTGGTACTGAAAGCCGCCGCGATATTCCTCCTGGCGGCCCGCGGTTTGGGCCATCAGTTCCACCAGCACCGGCCAAGCCAGCCAGGCTTCGCCTGCCGTATTCCTGGTCAAGGCCCATTCATTGTGGGTGACTCTTTTCAGGGCCTGGCAAGAGTTCCCATCGCGTTTAAGCAGGCGGTCAATAAAATCAAAAGGATAGGCTTGGGCTTTGCTTTCCTGGAGCATGGGACCATACCTTCCGGATTAAATCGGGGCGGATGGTCAAGCCCGGCGTTTGGCCTGATACCAATGCCATGCCCCAAGGCCAATAAACAAGGCTACCACCAACAGGCAAAGCCAGGCGAACACGTCGCCGATGCGGACATAAACAGTTTTACCCTCCATGGCTGGAATGTCCGTGACCAGTACACTTTTAGTCAGGTAGGGTGTGGATTTGCGCACCAGCCCCAAGGCATCGATAACCACGGTGCCGCCCATGCTGGCATTTTTGGCCACCCACCGCCTGGTTTCAATCGCCCGGAAGCGGGCATTGATGACATGCAGATAATAGTCGGTGGGTTTGCGGAACCAATTATTGGCCGAAGGACAGAAGAACACCTCGCATCCTTTTTTCACGGCCTGTCTGAAGAAGGAAGAAAAAAACACTTCCGCACAAACTTTAGGGCTGACTTTGACGCCCACCATATTGAATATTTTTTCCTGCTGGCCCCGGTTCAAGTCATAAATATCCTCTCGTGGCGAAGACAAGGCGCGCAAGTTCAGGCCCCGGTGCGTCAGGCGGTTGTAGACATAGCTGAGCAGGTCGAGCAATCTGCGCATGGGCAGGTATTCTCCAAAGGGGGTGAGGTAGCGTTTGATATAAAAATTAAGAATATGACCGTTTTGATCCACATAGTACCATACGTTGTAGTTACGCAGATCTTCGCTGGTGGACAACAAGCCCAACATGGCCGGCATATGCACTTCTGCAAAAATGGATTTCAGGTCATACCACAAATTCACCGAATCCGGTAAAAAACCGGGCAGGGCGTTTTCCGTCAGTACCAGCACATCGGCTTTTTGGCTTGCGGCCTCCAGGGCCATTTCCCTGAGCATGCGGGTCACCCGGTATTCCGTGCCGCGGTTCCAGCGTTTTTCCATGGACACATCGTGATTGGTCTGCAGAAAAGCCGGCCTGATCACCGCGTCACTTTGCGCCTGCCGGCTGGCGGCTTTGCCGGCGTCAAGATTGCCAAACATGACCAGCAGGGCCATGAGCACCGAAAGGCCTATGCCCAGGCCCATGGCTTTGTGCCGCTCTTCGGATGTCAAAGGCTGAACTTTGGGACGCAGGCCCAGCCAACCCCTGGCTTTTTCCCAGCCCAGCAGCTTGTCATATATGACCAGCACCGTAATGGCGGAAATCAGCAAGCCTAAAAAAGCCGGACCATAAATACCGGTTAGTGAGGCCATTTGGGCTAAAGGTAAAATTCCTGCCATGGGAATGGCAAAGAAGATGCTCGGTGGCGGGGAAAGCCACAGGCTTTGGGACAAGGAAATACGCACAAATTCCTGCGTCACCAACAAGGCGGGCATGACCAGCACAAAGGCCCAGCGGTAACGCTGATTGATCCAGCCGGCCAGCCAGGCGGTAAGACCATACATCACAAACAGAATCACGCCCAACAGGCCGTAAATCATCCAGGCAATGCCCGGAAAATACTCCATTTGAGTCAAAAAGAAGGCCGGCGGCATGATGATCGCCAGGCCGCTGAGCCCGCCCCAAAGAAGGGCTTTTCGGCCATGGTAACGAAGTGTGATAAACATGAAGGGGATCATACATAATAAGAAGGAAACAAATGAAAACCACGTGGGTTGCACAAAGGTATTGTTAGGCCAGGCGAAATAAGCATATAGTCCTTGCAATGCAAACATCAGAAACAAATAACGCTTCTTCACGTTGATCGTCCTTTCCTCTCTGGTGTGGACTTGCCTTGCAGCCCAAGGAAAGACTATTCTTTCCTTCTACCGGCACACCGCTTTATTGGGTTTTCTTTGCTATTAAATCGGCCAAATCCCGCAGTTTATAAACAGCTTTAAATTCCGCTTCCTTAATCTCAATGCCAAAGGTCCTCTCCAGGGCCACCAGAATTTCCAGGATGACCACGGAATCTTCGACCATAAACCCGCTCAATTTTTGATCCAGGTTGATCTCTTGTGGGGACAGCTCCAGGATTTCGGAGACAATGGCTGTTAATTTTTCAGCGATCTCGGACATGTCCACGCCCCTGCCCTTTTGGCCTTATTGAAACTTCTATTACCATACACTAGCCAAGATGCAAATGCAATCCCTAAGCCCTTGGTGCTTGTGCAACTGGGGAAGTTGAGCAATGAAGAGCTTAATTGTCCGACCGGGTAAGATATTACTCAACTTTGGCAAATTTGCCCCGACCGGTAAAAAAATCATCCGGATGGGACGCCTTCGGCAGCGGCCTGTTTCAGCAATTCCCAGTGTTTACTGTGTTTGATAAAGGTGTTGTAAGCCGAGAGCAAACAGAGCACCAATCCAGGAAAGCCGTCGCGAAAACCGGCTTTAAGAAAATACATCTTTGTAAAAGTCCACCAGGGGTCAAGCCACCACCGCAGGCGGGTGAGCTTTTTACCTCTGGCCAGGCGGTCTTGCGCGGCCAGGGTGGTATAGTGGTTGAGCCGTTCCATATAGTCCGCAATGCTGGGATAAGAATAATGATCAAGGGGTGCCTTGAGCCGGCCCAGCCGGCCGCCCACCAGCAAGCGTTCATGTACCGCTTTCTCTTCAAAGCGGCCTTGACCGGCTTTAAAAAGCCGCAATTGCAGGTCCGGCGCCCAGCCGCAGCCTTTAATATGGCGGTTAAGGAAAAAGTTGCGGCGTGACAGCCAAAAGCCCGCATTGCCGTCGGGCTGTTCCACCCGCGCCCTGATTTCACGGGTTAATTCAGGTGTGACAATTTCATCGGCATCAATGGATAGAATCCAGCCTTCTTTCACTTCGTCGATCAGCCGGTTTTTGGTGAGTCCATAACCCTCCCAGGCCACGTTTTTGACTTGTGCGCCTGCGGCCTTGGCCAGCTCCACCGTCCGGTCCGTGGAGCCATTTTCCCCTGCCAGCACCCGGTCGCAAAATGCCAGGGCCTGCACGCATTGGGCAATGGTACGCTCCGCATTTTTGGCAATAATGATGGCGGTAATCTTTTCAGACATGGTCGAAGCCCTCTTGAAAATATTATCTTTTAACGTTCATTATTTTGCAGGGTAGGGGCAACTTGTCCCGCCTATGCCGGGAAGCCTGTACCCTAACCCTGTTCCAACTGTCTTACTGCCTCCAGCACCCGATCCACTGTAATGGATTTCATGCAGGCATGATGCCCCAGAGGGCATTGCCGGCTGCCGTGCACAGCGCATGGCCGGCAAGGCAAGGCCACGCTCAGCACGCGGCAGCGGTCACTTTGGGGCATGAAGCCAAAAGCGCCGACCGTTGGTCCGAACAGGGCCACGGCCTTGATGCCACTGGCCAGTCCCAGATGCAAGGGTCCCGAGTCATTGCCAATAAGCACTTCGGCCCGGGACAACAGCACCGCCAATTTGGTAAGCGAGGTCTTGCCGATCAAGGACAACACCTGCCT
>CAYVTN010000025.1:0-6326 GCA_964454395.1 uncultured bacterium
TCATAAATACCTTTGTGCCTAAAAGCCGATTCGGAATTTGACGGTGGATTTTGGCCTCCTAAATCTCTTGGCATAATAGGTGTACACCTATTATGTGCAGGTAAGCGCCATGGGAAAGGTCGTGTGATCATGAAAAATGTTACTTTATCCTTCGAAAATGAGATCATTGAAGCCGGCCGCAAATATGCCCGGGAACATCATACCACCTTGAACAATCTCATCCGGCAACTGTTAAAGCAGACTGTTTCCAAGCAGTCAAATGAATGGCTGGAGGAAAACTTTCAATTAATGGACCGGGCGAAAGGGCATTCCTGCGGAACAATCCGGCGGGAGGACTTGCATCGTGTCTAAATGTTTCCTGGACACGAATGTTTTGATTTATACGGCAGACCAGAGGGACAGCGAAAACACGACAAGGCCCGAAAGTTGATAAGAGCCCTTGTCCAAAGCGAACAGGGCGTGATTTCAACCCAGGTTTTGCGGGAATTTTATGTGGCTGCAACCAATAAATTGCATATCGAACCGCTTGCAGCCAAAAAATTGCTTCAGGGGTAGGAGAATTTCGAAGTGGTTCCCTCTTGCCTGAAATGATCAAGGATGCCGTGGACTGCAGCTTTCTGAATCATTTAACCTTTTGGGATGCGCTAATGGTCTTCGCTGCCGAAGGGGCCCACTGTGAATTGCTCTATTCCGAAGATTTGAGCCATAACCAGGTTATCAATGGCGTCAAAATTATAAACCCTTTCAATTCACCCCGTCATCCGTGCTGAGGCCTTTGATTCGCTTGAATTCACGGGTATTAGGGGTAATCAGTATGGCGTTCCATCTCTACCTTTCCAGGCCCACATATAAGAAAGGACGGGGAGATGCCTTCCCCGTCCTTTTTTTGTGAGCTTCCTTTTTGCCGATGGGATTAGTCCCGACCCTGACCGGCGCGGGGTTTATGGTGACGGTATCCCATGCCCCAGCCGCCTTCCAGGCCGCCGCGCATCACCATGGAGCTCTCCAATTTCTTCTTTTGCTCAGGAGTTAAAATGGATTTAAAGAAAATAATGGAGTCCGCATGCTGCAAAACGGTTTCTTTATGCAGGTCACCTAAACGGGCGGCAATTTTTTCAATCTTTTTTTGATCAGGAGTGGCTTCGTCCATTGCTTCCTCCAGGTCAACACGCGTTTCTTCGATCTGTGCTCTCAGCTTAATCATTTGACGGTGGCTGGCGATTTTATGTTTATTTAAGGTTTGCAGTTGGTCGGTTGTAAGATCCAAATTGGCCATGATTCTCGGCATGCCATTATGCAGGCCCATGCCTTTGCCACTCCGTGCCATGGCTGTTGAGGTTAATAAAGCCGTTGTCACGACCATCACGCCTACCAGCAGTAAGGTTTGCTTTTTCATCTTCTTATTCTCCTTTGAGACAGTTTTTTTGTGGTTACTCAACTTGCCAAAATCGAGTTAGTTAATTGAAATAGGCTGTCAGCTCTTTGGGAACGCCGAATAAACCTGAGTTGCTGTCCTGGTTGTCACTGGCCGTGTTATAACCAAGGGCCTGGAAATCCTCATTGTATGCTTGAAGGATTTTTTGTTCCGACCACGGCGCCCGCGGCCATAAATTGATCACGCCCACGGCGAGCAGCCCGGCCACGGTGGCGGCCATCAGCCCTTTTTGCCACAGTTGCCAATGATGCACGATTTTTTCCCGACGGGTTTTGAGCTTGCTCAGAATTTGGGTCTTTAAGCTTGCAGGCACGGTGACGTGACCGTTCGGTTTCAGGGCGGCCATGCTCGCTTCCAAAGCTGCCTTGCGCCGGGCACAGGATGCACACTGAGCCACGTGGGCCGCAAGCACTTCGGCGGATGATGCCGGAAGATGGCCCATTAGCCATGCCGATAATGCTTCATCTTTCACGTGACAGCTCATGATTCTTCACCTCCCTTGGACTGATAGGCCTGCTTAAAGCGGCTCAAGGCCCGGTTCAAACGCGACTTGACCGTGCCCAGGGACAATCCCAGGCTTTCCGCCATTTCCTTTAAACTCAATCCGGCTTCAAACCTAAGCAACAGACTTTCACGGTATTTGGGCGCCAGGCTTTGCAGGGCTTGGCGCACCATCTCCTGGCGCTCTTCATCGAGCAGTTTCTTTTCAGCCTGGGCGGCGGACTGCCGTTCCGGCAATTGGTCGCCCATGGGGATTTCCCGCTTTTTTTTGAATTGCATTCGCCCCACATTGAGGGCTACTTTTAAAAACCAAGGTTTCAATGGTTTTTGGGGATTAAAACGCTTTCTTTTTTCATAGGCATGAATAAACACATTTTGGCAGAAATCCGATGCTTCCACCGTGTTTCGAAAGAGTTTCAACCCCATTCGATACAACACACTTTCATACTGGTCAATGATCGTCTCCAGTGCCTCGAGGTCACCGTTAAAGAATCGCTGTTCTATCGTTTGATCATCGCTTGCCATCAGCCCTCCTTTCTGAACATACTATGCTCCACCACTTAAAAAGGTTCCTATATTTTTGGCGTTTAAAAACAAAAAAGCCGGCCCCATGGGGCCGGCGAAAAGGAGGTACGCCAAGGTCAGGCCAAAGAAAAACACCCGGTTCATTGAAGCTGGCCGGCGCGAAGGGCTTCAATAAGCTGTTTAATTTCCTGACCGATAAGATCAAAACGGCCTTCTTCCAGCCAGGTGCTTTTAAATATACTGCCCCCAAAAGCCATGGCATCAGCGCCGTTTTTCAGGTATTGGCCGATGGTGGAGGCATTGACGCCGCCGCAAGCCAGCAATTTAACCTTTTTAAAAGGGCCTTTAAGCTCTTTAAAATAGGCCGGTCCGAAACAACCGGCAGGAAATACTTTGACCATGGTGGCGCCGCCCAGCCAGGCATAATAAACTTCCTGCGGAGTCAAGGCCCCGGGAAAGACGGGAATGTTGTTTTCCACACAATAAGCCACCACATCGGCTTCATTGATGGGAGAAACAATGTAGGACGCCCCGGCTTGCAGGGCCTCATTCAAGGCCGTGGTGGACAGGACCGTGCCGGCGCCGATCATCAGGCGGTCACCGGCCATTTGCACGGCCTGATGGATCAGGTCCGCGGCCCGGCTGGTGTTCATGGCGACCTCCAGGGTTTCCAGTCCGGCTTCAATCACGGTGTCCACCAAAGGTGCCAGGTGCTCCGGTTGCAGACCGCGCACAATACCCATCAACGGTTTTTGATTAAAACGCTTCAGGTCCATTTAATCGATAACCACCGGTTCCAGCAGGCTGTCGTAAAATTCCCGGTAGGCATCCTTTTTCTCACCTGCCCTCCAGGCCAGGGCTGCCTTGGGGTGCTCATTGAGCATGCCTGCAATGGCATGGGTAACAATATAGCCCCACTCCATTTTTTCCCGCAGGGGGATCAATTCGCGGGTAATTAAATCCAGCACCGGCCGGATATCATACTTGGGATTCTTCAAAAAGCCCAGGAGCAGCTCCAGGGTGCAATTGCCGGCCGCCCGGCCGATGCCGTAAACCGTGCCGTCCACAAAATTAGCGCCATGAATAATGGCTTCAATGGAATTGCTGAACGCCAATTGCTGGTTGTTGTGGCCGTGAAAGCCGATCTGTTTGGTTTTGATGTGTTTCTTGAACGATTTGACCAAGTAGTCAACATTTTCCTGGTACAGGGCCCCAAAGCTGTCCACAATGTTCACCACTTCCACATGGGTTTCGTGTTCAATCTGCTCCAGCGCTTCCTCCAGTTCAGGCTCCATGCATTTTGAAATGGCCATGATGTTGATGGCTGTTTCATAGCCTTTACCGTGAAATTGGTTCTCCATGGCAATGGCTTTGTCCACATCCTTGACATAGCAGGCCGTGCGGATCATGTCCACCGGGCTGTCTTTTTTTTCCTTGATATCATTCATGTCCACCCGGCCCACATCGACCATAACCGAAATCTTGGTGCTGGACTCAATGCCGTCGATGATCTTGCGCAGATCTTCGTCCCGGCAAAATTTCCATTTTCCATACTCCTTTTCGGCAAACAATGCCGGAGAATTTTTATATCCCATTTCAATGTAATCCACATTGGCCCGGCTGACGGCCTTGTACACTTCCCGCACAAAGCTGTCCTCAAAACGGTGGTTGTTGATCAACCCGCCGTCACGAATAGTACAGTCCAATACCTTGATCTCTTCACGGAACATGCCCTAACCTCCTGGATAAGCGCCCGGCCGGGCCGGCACCTGCCCTTTAATTTTGATGGTTTAAAGGGAGTTATTATGACCAAGAATACCGCTCTTGGCAACAGCTTATTTGCGGTTTATTTGCGTTCAAGGATGAGCCGGGACCTTCACTCCTCAATTAATTTTAAAAATTCCGCTTCACTTATAATGGCGACCCCCAATTGACGCGCTTTGTTTAATTTGCTGCCGGCAGCCTCGCCGGCCACCACGTAATCGGTTTTGGCGGATACGGACCCGGCGGTTTTGGCGCCCAGGGTTTTAACCCGGCTTTGGGCCTGGCTGCGGGTAAACTGTTGCAACTCACCGGTGAACACAAAGGTCTTGCCTTGCAATTTGCCGCCTTGCTTGATTTCCTCCGGCAAGCGCCGGCCGTTCACCCCGGCGGCCAGCAGATGTTCTACGATGGTCCGGCTTTCCTGTTGTTGAAAGAACTTCACTATACTGGAAGCCACTTTGGGGCCGATCTCTTCAACGTCCATCAAGGTTTCTTCCGGGGCCTCACTCAGAGCATGGATATCTTCAAAAACAGCGGCCAGCAGTTCGGCCGCGTGTTCTCCCACCATGGGAATACCCAGCGCAAAAATCAGTCGCCCCAAACTGCGGTGTTTGGACCTTTCCAGGCTTTTTAAGATGCGGTCTGCTGATTTCTGTCCCATCCGCTCCAGGGCGGACAGTTCCACCTCACTGAGACGGTAGAGCCCGCTATAGTCGTGCACCATCTGCTTGTCCACCAGTTGAGTGACCAGCATCTCCCCCATGCCGTCGATGTCCATGGCAGACCGCTGGGCAAAGTGCAGGATACTGCCCTTGACCTGGGCCGGGCAGCCGGGATTCACGCACCGGTGGGCGACTTCCCCCTCCAGCTTGACCACCTGGCTGGAGCAGATTGGACAACGGGTTGGCATTTTGAATTTTTTCAGGTTTCCCTGACGTTTGGACAGCATCGGCTCCACGACTTGGGGGATGATCTCTCCCGCTTTTTCGACTATGACCTGATCGCCTTCGCGGATATCCTTGCGCTCCATATCTTCTTCGTTATGAAGTGTAGCCCTGGCCACGGTGGTGCCCGCAAGAAAAACCGGCTCCAATTCCGCCACCGGCGTAAGCACCCCTGTCCTGCCCACCTGGACGCTAATTTTCTTTAACGTGGTTTCCGCCTGGGCTGCGGCATACTTGTAGGCAATAGCCCAACGGGGCGTCTTGGAGGTAAACCCCAGGCGCTGCTGTTGGTCCACCCGGTCCACTTTGACCACCAGCCCGTCGATATCAAAAGGCAGGTCATGACGCCGCGTCTCCCACACCCGGGCAAAGTCAAGAATATCCCGGGCATTATGACAAAGGCGGAATTCCCGGTTAACGGGCAGGCCCCATTGCGGCAACCATTCCAAAAGGGCGCTCTGCTTTTTTACCTGCTTCATCACCTGGTCATCAGCACTGTACAAGGTAACCGCCAAGCCCCGCTGCGCCGTCAGACGGGAATCGAGCAGTTTGAGCGACCCGGCGGCGGCATTGCGGGGATTGACAAAAGTTTTTTCACCTGCGGCCTCCTGGCGCTGATTGAAATTCAAAAAAACCTGCCTGGGCATGTAAACTTCGCCGCGAATTTCCATCAGGCCCATCGGCGCCCGGGCTTCGAGTTCAAGCGGCAGGGACTTAATGGTTCTAAGGTTATGGGTAACGTCGTCACCGGTTTCCCCGTCGCCGCGGGTCACGGCTTGGGTGAATATACGATCCTGATAGGTCACGCTGATGGCCACCCCGTCGATCTTTAATTCCACCGTGTAGACCACCTCTTCTTGGCCCAATCCCTTCTCAACCCGCGCAATCCATTCCTGCAACTCGGTTTCGGAGTAGGTATTTTCCAGGGACAACATAGGTTGGCGGTGTTTCACGGCTTTAAAACCGGTGATGGGTTCCCCGCCCACCCGCTGGGTGGGAGAATCAGGCGTGCGTAACTCAGGATAAGCTTGTTCCAGTTGCTGCAATTGTTTATACAAACGGTCATAGGCCTGGTCCGGTATTTCCGGCTGGGCCAATACATAATAAAGACGGTTATGACGGTTTCCAGGCGCCGATGCCCGTAGGGGTGATTTTCA
>CAYVTN010000025.1:6336-13165 GCA_964454395.1 uncultured bacterium
ACGGTTATGACGGTTCAATTCCTGCCGCAGACGTTCTGCTTCCTTTTTAACGGTGAGCGGTATTTTTTTTGCGGACATGGCCAAATACTCCTGTAGGATATGCCTACGTTATATCAGGACACCAGGAAGTGGGCAATGACTAATTGGTTCTTGTTGAGGCGGGAAACAAACTTGGATTATAAAGGTTCAATAGATTTCTTCACCGATGGGCCGGCTGGCGTAAACCGTGTTGCCCGAGGCAGTGGAAAAACGGCTGTTGGTTTCATTGGGGTCAGGGACTTTGGACCGGCCTTGACCATGGATGGTTTCCGATGATTTGTTAAAAGGTACGGAAGCCGGGGGCATGGGGTTCTGGTTGGCCGGTGTTTTGAATCCTTCCGTTTTGTCCAGCGCAGCGACGTGACCTGCATTGGGGGCCCTTTTTTCATCCATCAGCGAACGGGAAAGGACTTTATTTTTTGTCAGACTGCGTTCCGGCACAATGTCTTTTAAGATGCATTTGGCCAGGTTGCGAAAGGCCACGGCCCCCCGGATGGCGGATTTGTTGGCCTTATCGATCAGATGAATGGGCAGGCCGATTTCCTTGGACTTGCGCAGATGGACATTGGCCGGAATGTAGGTGTCGTAAAGGCGATTGCCTACCAGCGCGCGCAACCGTTTTAAATTGCTCAGGTCAAATTGTTCGGTTCTTAGAAAATTATTTACAAACACGCGGATGATCACCTGGCGCCAATGGCGGGAGTTGATCCGTTCCGCTTCCTTGATGATCTGGTCGATGCCCGCCAGCCCGCCGATAGAGGCTTCCGTGGGAATGAGCACCATGTCGGAGGCAATCAAGGCCGAGCGGGTGAGATAGCCGATATAAGGTCCATTGTCAACAATGACCAGGTCAAACTCACTTTTAATTTCTTCCAGGGCCTCCATCAATTTGGCGATCTGATGGAAATCCTCGGCCACATGGGCCAGACGATGGTCGGCCAGAAAAACCACCATGTTTTCCTGGTTGAAATCAAGATGATGTCTTTGCAATACAGGGCGCAAAATGGACTGTTGGCCGATTTTTTTAATGCTCATGCCCATATACACGTCAGCCATGTTATGCTGATGATACATTTGGCAGCCAAGATAAACGCCAATGTTGCCCTGAGGATCGTTGTCTATCAGGGCCACTTTAAGGCCCCAATCGGCAAACTGGGCCGCCAGGCTGATGGCCGTGGTGGTTTTGCCCACGCCCCCTTTGTTATTGGCAATGGAGATAATTTTAGCCATAAGTCATTTACCCCTTGTTTATAGGTTCGTCGCCATTTGACAATACTTGAGTTCCACAAATACCCTCCGGGCATGATATAATGCGTACCCGTTGAAGGCTTTGGCCTTCCGGCGCCAGGTGCTTGATTTTTTCATTTTAAAAGGAGTCTTTCCCATGAAAAAACTTAAGTTGATCTCCCTCATGTTGGCGGCCATCCTTACTTTGAGTGGCTGTGGCGGTATGACGGTCAAACCACCGGCACCTAAAAAAGTGGCCCTGGTCCTGGGTGGTGGCGGCGCCCGCGGCTTTGCCCATGTGGGCGTCATCCGGGAGTTGGAGCAGGCCGGCATTCCCATTGATTTGATCGTAGGGGTTAGTGTGGGCAGCCTGATCGGAGCCTTGTATGCCGACACCAAGGATTCTTTTCAACTGGAATGGTCCTCTTTTAAAATAAAAAAGGAAGAGATCTTTGACTTTAAATTATTGAACCTCCGCAGCGGCCTGGCCAAGGGTGATGCTTTGAAAAGTTATCTGGACCGTACCCTGCACGCCAAGCGGATTGAGGATTTAAAAATCCCCCTGGCCATCGTGGCTGCTGACTTAAAAACAGGCAAGCCGGTGGTGTTTCAAAGCGGCTCCATTGCCGACGCCGTGCGGGCCAGCACGTCCGTTCCCGGTGTGTTTGAACCAGTGGTATACGGCGATCAGATTCTGGTGGACGGAGGCATTTTGGGCAACCTGGCCCCTGAGGTAGCCCGTCAGTTGGGCGCGGACATTGTGATTGGCGTTAATATTGCCAAAAGCCGTTCCGATTTCAAAGGTGCTGTGCCCACTGCCCTAAGTGTGATCCTGGAATCCATCGATATCATGGGCGATGAAATTGTGAATTGTAAGCGCCATTATTTTGATGTTTTGATCGAACCGGATGTGGGTGACGTCGGCATCACTGACTTCACCCAAAAAAAGAAGTTGATCGAAGCCGGCCGCCAAGCCACGTTGGCTGTCATGGATAAAATCAAGGCCCTGGTGCAGGATCGTGTCACCCGCTAAGGTCCGGGCGGGCCTGCATGAATGTCAGGACACGGCGTGGTTGGGTTATTGGAACGCGGCAACAGCAATAGCCTTTTTAGCCCAAAGCAGCAGGCGGCGGTCCCTGGCCACCACTTTGGGAGGCACTTCGTAAAATAGATCCTGGCTGACGGGTTTAAAATCGTATGCCTGCATGCCCAATAATTCGTAATCCTTGCATGTCTCAAGGTCGACTTTAAAATAAAGGCGGCCGTCGATGATCAGGCCAAAGAGAACAGGCCCTTGATACAAGCTATGCCCATAAAACCGTTTTTTGATTTTGCATCCAGGCAGCGCGGCAAGTTGTTTTAGAATGCCCTCAGGAGTAATCATCCCCCGGCCTCCCGGCCTGACAGCTTGGGCACCAGTGGGTGCCGCGCTGGGCCACAATGCTTTTGACGATCGCCCGTCCGCAAACCGGGCAGGGCCGGCCTTCCCGGCCGTAAACCTTTAATTTCATCTGAAAACGGCCTTTCTCCTGGTGGGGATCAACAAAGTCGGAAATGCTGGTCCCTTTGGCTTTGATGCCTGCCGTCAATACCTGCTTGATGGCTCTAACCAACCGCTGAATATCCTCTGGTTGCAAACAGCCGGCAGGTATGGCGGGATGGAGTTTGGCCGTGAACAAGGCTTCGTCAGTATAGATATTGCCCATGCCGGGCGCCAGTTTTTGGTTGAGCAATGCGGCCTTAAGTGAAGTCCTGCGCTGTTTAATCACCCCGGTCAAATAGGCGGCATTAAAAGCCGGTGTTAAAGGTTCGGGACCAAAGTCTTGAAATTTGCTTTCCAGGTCCAGGGCGGCAGGCAAATAGCTGATCTGTCCGAAAATCCGGGGATCCCGGAAATAAAATGTTTTACCATGGCTTAATTCGAGAATGAAATGAATGTGGCGATCGGGTGCCAATCCTGAACCCCTGCCGTAATCCATCAAGACTTGACCGGTCATGCCCAAATGCAGCAACAGCATTCCATGGTCCAGTTTCAGAATCAGATGTTTGGCCCGCCGCTCCACCGTCCGGATGCGCTGGCCGGTAATAGCCTTTTTAACCGCCTCGGGGGGCTGACCCTTAAATAAGCGGTTTCTATGGTAGTGCACCCGCAGAATTTTTTCCTCCGCAATCTGTTGCGCCAAAACGCGGCGGATGGTTTCCACTTCCGGAAGTTCAGGCATAATCCAGGATCCGCAGGCTGTATTTGCAGCCGCAATAATTTTGCCGGTAGAGATTCATGGTTTTGGACAATTGGAGGCTCTGTTTAAAGCCGTCTTTTTTTTTGAAGTCAATGGGCAGATAGTCGACCCCATTGGCTTGGCCGGTCGCCGTTCCGTTGGCCATTATTTTGTCGGCTAGTTTATGAGGAGAAATGGTAAGGGTAGTGGTGAAAAAAGGAATACCCGAGGCCTTGGCCTCCTGGGCAGTGGCATTGAGATTAAATGTATAGCAGGCCAAACAGCGTGCGCCTTTTTCCGGTTCGTTCTCCAACCCCCGAATATGGAGCAGCCAATCATCCGGCCGGTACGTGGGGACCTTTAATTCAAAGCCCATAATCTGCCCCACCCGCTGGGCTTCGATCAGGCGTTTTTGATATTCGCTTTCCGGATGAACATTAGGATTATGGAAAAAACCAATGACGTGGTAGTTTTCCTTTAAACGTTCAAAAACACTGGTGGCATCGGGTGCACAACAAATATGCAGCAAACATTTGGGTTTTTCATCCATGTCACACCGCCATGTATCGAATCTAACCCAGTGGAGCTGGATAAGATTCTGTATATTTGGATGATCCGCGCAAAAACCATAGATAATCCAGATACAGACTCTAAAAGCTAGATTATAGAGTGCCGGCCCGCCTGTGGCAAGATGAATTATTGTCCCTGCGGCCCTTTTCAGGCAGACGGCTTTTTTTGAACAACCGCCCAAGCTATGGTAAAATCAACCCTCAAAGGAGTTGGCCATGATCATTAAAAAGGACCCTGACCTTATCAAAGCTTATCTGGAAGATGCTTCCGGATTTACCCGGGGCTCGGCCGGGGTGCTGGTCATCCCGGAAGATGAGCAGGATATCGTCACTTATTTTAAGCAAGCCGCTGCCCAAGGCCAGCCGGTCACATTAGCCGGTGGCCGTACGGGGGTAACGGCCGGCGCCATCCCCACCCGCGGCGCCTTGATGTCCCTGGAAAAGCTCAATGCCTTGGGACCCATCCAAAGTTCGGGCGAACAAAGCATCATCACCCTGGGGCCGACAATTCGTCTGGAACAATTAAAGGCCAAGGCCGAAGAGCATCATTTAATTTACGGTCCTGATCCCACGGAACGCACCGGTACCTTGGGCGGTAATGTAGCCACCAATGCCAGCGGCGGCCAATGTTTCAAATACGGCCCCACCCGCGACCATGTAGTGGGATTACGCATGGTGTTGACCACCGGAGACATTGTGGAGCTTTGCCGGGGCGAACATATCGCCCGTGACGATATGCTTACCGTCCCCTTGGCCAACCGTTCCGGGCATTTGACCTTTACCCGCCCTCGGTTGCCGCTCCTGAAAGTTTATAAAAATTCGGCCGGTTATTTTTCCAAACCCAACATGGATGCCCTCGATTTGTTCATCGGCATGGACGGGACCCTGGGCGCCATCACCTCGCTCACGGTTAAATTATTGCCTGCACCACGGGGCATTTTCACCTTGGCCCTTTTCCTGAAAAATCTGGACCAGGCCAATGTCATGGCGGATCGCATACGGCGCTCTGCGCAAGGTTTGAGCCCGATTCCGGGCATCAATCCCCTGTCCCTGGAATTAATGGACCGTCATGCCCTGGCTTTGCTCCGGCCATCTTTTGCCAACATCCCGGCATCTGCCGGATCGGCGCTGCTTGTGGAACAGGACTTCCCTGACGACGAAGCCCGGGTCCTGCAACAATGGTCCGGGTTTCTCCACGAAGCCCATATTCCGGACCACATGATTTGGCTGGCCGATGACCGCAAAAGCAGGGAGCAATTGCGCTTGTTTCGCCACGCCCTGCCGGAAGCGGTCAACCAGGTGGTCAGAAAAAGGGGATTTCCCAAAGTCGGCACCGATATGGCCGTGCCCGATGAAGCCTTTAGCGCCATGCTCGGGACTTATCACCAGGGTTTGGAGGCCTTGGGACAAGATTACTTGATTTTCGGCCACATTGGAGAATGCCACCTTCATGTCAATGTGCTTCCCCGCACTCAGCAGGAATTTGACCAGGCCAAACAACTGTACCGCACCTTTGCCGAAAAAGCCGTGGCCTATGGCGGCACCATCAGCGCTGAACACGGCATCGGCAAACTCAAGCATGATTTTTTAAAAATCATGGTGGGAGACCAGGGCCTGCGGGAAATGGTCCGGATTAAAAAGATTTTCGACCCCGCGCTTATCCTTAATCGCGGAAATATCTTCCCCGAACAGATGCTCGATGAGCTGGTCCAAAAAGAAGGGTGAAGGGAAGGCGAATATTCTTTCTCAGGAAGACCGATGTTTTTTTCACGGTATTCATAAGATCAAAAGAATACTCACGCAAAACACGCAAAGGCGCAAAGAAAAAGAAACACAAAAAAAATTATTGAAGGTTTTAACCCCAAAAGATTTTATCTTTCCTTTGCGTGCTTTGCGTGATCATTTTTTTATACCATCTTTGCCTGGAGGAGCCGTATGAGTACATCCACCCCGCAGGATTGGATCCATCGCAACAACCTGGGTTTGTTGACCGATTTTTATCAGTTGACCATGCTTGCCGGTTATCTCAAGCATGGGCTGGCCCGGCAAGAGGTGGCCTTTGAATATTTTTTCCGCACCCTGCCACCCCATACGGGTCTGGTTATCACTGCCGGGCTGGAACAGTTTTTACATTATTTGGAAAATCTTCATTTCAGCAACGATGATTTGGCCTATCTGGAAAGCCTGGAAGTGTTTGACAAAGTCACCCTTGAATACCTGGCCCACTTCAAGTTGACGCTGGATGTGATGGCCATTCCCGAAGGCACGCCTGTTTTTCCCCATGAACCCATTGTACGCATCACCGGCCCTCTGGCCCAGGCGCAATTGATCGAGACTTTTTTACTCAATGCTATGAATTACCAATCCCTCATTGCCACCAAAACCATGCGGATGTGCCAGGCCGCGCAAGGCGAACCGGTATTGGAATTCGGACTGCGCCGGGCCCAGGGTCCGGACGGCGGGCTGACCGGCAGCCGGGCCGCCTACATCGGCGGCGCCGTGGGCACCAGCAATGTGTTGGCGGGCAAACTCTTCAAGATCCCGGTGCGAGGCACCATCGCCCATTCCTGGGTCATGAGTTTCGAAAGCGAAAAGCAGGCCTTTGAGTCTTTTGCCCATACCTTTCCCAACAATTGCACCCTGCTGGTGGATACCTACGACACCCTTAGAAGCGGCGTGCCCAATGCCATTGCCGTGTTTAAGGATCATCCCGGCATGACACCGGCTATTCGCATTGACTCCGGGGATTTGGCCAAGCTGTCCAAGGCGGCTTAC
>CAYVTN010000025.1:13175-15680 GCA_964454395.1 uncultured bacterium
CGAACAGTTCCAACAGGCGGGATTCGAGCATGTCAATATTGTGGGTACCAATGATTTGGATG
Organism: uncultured bacterium; assembly: GCA_964454395.1. Lineage (GTDB taxonomy): Bacteria > Oederibacteriota > JAAXVQ01 > JAAXVQ01 > JAUVAV01 > CAVQBK01. The sequence goes on from CAYVTN010000025.1 coordinate 13,238, forward strand.
AGGATCTGATCGCAGATCTTAAGCGCCAGCATGCCCGGATCAACTTATGGGCCGTGGGTACCCACCTGATCACCTCCAAGGATCATCCGGCCCTGGACGGGGTGTACAAACTGGTGGCCATAGAAAAAGGGGGCCGGTGGCAGCCGCGTATCAAATTGTCCAGCAATCCCGAAAAAGCCACAGATCCCGGCTTAAAACAACCTTACCGCTGTTTCAATCAGGCGGGCCAGCCGGTGGGGGATATTTTAATGGCCGATGACGAGAGCCTTCCCCAAGGGCCTTCGGTCCGTGCCACTGACCGCTTGTATTTGCATCACGAGCGTGCGTTGGAGGGCATCAGCAGCATTCAACCCTTGATGCAGGCGGTGATGAAAAAGGGCAAGACCATTTCGGCCCTGCCCGGCCTTCATGCCATCCGTGATTATGCCCAATCGTCCATCAAACAATTTCCCGAAGAATACTTGCGCCTGCGCAATCCGGAAATTTACTGGCTCGGTCTCTCGCCTCATCTGGCCCGCATGAAGGAAGAAGCTATTTCCACTCTTAAATAACACGATTCCTTGTCCCGGCCGCAGCGTTGTTCTCACCACAGACCTTTTTGCCTGCGCCGTTGCTTGGGTGCCCGGTGGGCATTGCCTTTTTTACGGGTATGGCCGGACCATCCTCTTTCTTCCTGTTTGCCATGATAAAATTCCGGATCATTCAGGGGCATGGTCGCCGGGCGACTGCGCCGTATTAATTCCGCCGGTGAAATAACCGTCACCCGGTAATAGCGGCATATATCCATCAAAGCCCGGTCGGCGGTGACCACCACTTTGCCCGATTGATCGCCTTGGCGATTGGCCGCCATTTCCGCAATAACCTCATCGGCGGTTTCACCCTGGGCGGAATAGATGATAGTTAGACCGTTTTGTTGCTGCTGATGACGGTAGGTATGCTGCCCGCCATGGCCGTCAAACACCACGGTAATGCGGTGCGCCGTACCTTTGCGGTAATGGCCCAGTTTTTCAATCAGCGCTTTTTGGGCGCCATAAAAAGTCCGATTCTCGATGCCGGACAATTCCGGATCACGACGGATGACATTAAACCCATCCACAATCAGATGTTTGGCCATGCCTGAACTGCTCCTTGCGGTTTTGAGTCAATTGATTATGCATCTTACGCAGTTCCTGTTCGTCGAGCCGGTGTTTGCCTGGGGCTTTTTCAGATTCCACCTTGCGAGGGACACTTCCCCTTTCAGGTGCGTACAGGATTTTGCCATAGGGAACGGTCGCGACCATTCCCTACAGCCGGGCGCACACAAAAAATAGGGACCCGAAACTTCTTCAGGTCCCTATTAACTGATCGCGAATTAAATTGTTTCATCCTCCGTGCCCCGGAGGGCATTGGACATCTTAAAGACCGAACAACAGGCTGGCACCGGCGATGATTTTCCAGTCACTGCGGGGAGCAAACCCAAATGCAGGCCGGTCGGTTTTTTCTTCCAGGGGAATGGCCACACCGAATTTGGCCTTAAAGATGCCCTTTTGCAGCCGGATGCCGGGCACCAATGACATTGTCCGGCCCGCTGAATCGGGGACTTCCAGGCTGCCCAATTTGCTGACCCCATACTGGGTGCCGATCAGTTCCAGATTGAGATAGAACAAGCTGGTGGCGGGAATTTCAGCACCCAAGGCAAAATGGATGGCATCGCCAGGGTCCAAAGTGACGTCTCCGGTAACGTTTTGATTATAGAGATCGGCATTGATTTCGTAACCGGCCCGGTATTCGTACCCTATATTGGCATGGAGTTTAAACATCATCAAATCCACGTCGGCAGCCAGATAAGGATCAATGGCCAGCCCGTCGCCAAAAATATAATAGATGGGATCAGCAGTGGGAAAATTGGTTTGCAGTCCGACCGCCAGGGTGAAGAAAGGCAGCGGCAGCAGCGGCGTTTTCAATCCCAGCCCGATATCCTTAATGCCACTGAAATCCTGAGCACCTGCAGATTTAACGTTGTTTTGCAAATCCCCGTAAGGCGTGGATAATTTGATTTCCAGAATAGGCAATCCAACGCGCACAAAAATGGGAATTTCGGTCAGCTTGCTTTCAATCGCGGTCTGCAAGCCTTCCTCCTGGATTTTTTCATAGGAGTAATCGAAATCAAAGCCAACCTGAATACCCGCCAAGCCGGTTACATTCGCTGCCTGCTCGAATGAAATCGGCTCCGAATAGCCGGCCAGCGGCAACCCCATCAACAATGCACCTACCAAAGCAATACCCAGTTTTCTCATCCAACACCTCCTTAAAAGTTAACTGCATTTTAGTGTCGGCTTTCACGGCCGACAACTAAATCTTTTTTTAGTTTAATATCAACCTGGCCGGCAATCAAGCTCTAAGTGCTTCCAAAATCCACCGTCAAATTTCGAATCGGCTTTTAGGCACAAAGATATTTATGAAA
>CAYVTN010000026.1:0-15586 GCA_964454395.1 uncultured bacterium
GGACACTTGTGGATTGTCGATGCTTCCATAGAACAAACACTCGGCCACTGAAGTACGGATGCGTTCAGCCACCACTTCGGCGCCAATTTGATTGGTCATTGGCAAAATAACCACGAATTCTTCCCCGCCATAGCGGGCTACAATATCATTTTCCCGGACCAAGGACTTGACCAAACCGGCAATCTCCTTAAGCACCAGGTCACCTGACATATGGCCATAACTATCATTAAATTTTTTGAAAAAATCAATATCCATCATAATCAGCGCGAGATCAACGCCGTAGCGTTTGGCATGATTATATTCGTCGCTGAGACGAAGCTGGAAGAAACGATGATTGTAAAGACCCGTCATGCCGTCCGTAATCGCTTGCTGCTTGACCTTTTTGTACAATTGGGCATTGGCCACGGCCATGACCGTCTGATTGGCAATGGCGCTGATCAGCGTGGTTTCATCCTCCAGAAATTCATGCTGCTCCCGGGTGTCATTGACCATCAAAATACCGATGGCTTCCTCTTTCAAAATCATGGGTACCAGGAGTGCATTGTGGGCGGAGAGTTGGTTTTTTAATATTTTTTTAAAAACCACCCAGTCGTCCCTGGTGCACAGCTGAACGGGCTTGAGTTGGGATAGAGTGGTGAAAAAAGCCGTATCGCGCATGTCGTCAATATGCAAGTGGAGCGTGCTCAGGTTTTCCTTGGGCATACCATAGGCCGCAGCCGCGTGCAGTCCTACCTTGTTATCATCGAGCAGCCACACCACGCAGCGGTTGACGCCAATACTTTGGGCGCTCTGCTTGGCCAGCAGTTCCAACACCTCTTCCAGATCCAGGCTGGAGTTGATGTTTTGGGATACTTCATTGAGAACCACCAGTTGCGCTGTTTTCCTCAGAATCATGTCCGCCTGGGCTTCGAGCATTTTATTCTTCATTTCAAGTTGTTCGGCATTTTTAGACTGTTCCTGGAAGAGGAGCACATTTTTAAACACGACCGCGATCTGCTTGGCAAAGGTCGAGAGCAATTCCTGGTCCATCAGGTTGAACTGCCGGGCGTTTTTTTTATCACTGACCACCATCAGGCCCAGCAATTCCCGGGCATAGGTGATGGGGACCGTCAGGATCTTGCCGGCGGCGGCCAATACGGCCGGTTTCAAATCCGCCGTTTTTAAATCATAGTGATTGTCGCGGATGGGTTTTTGCAGTGCAGCTGATTGACCTAGCGTGCCTTCGCCGAAACGGATGGTATTGGCGGCCTCTTCATCCATTGGTTGATTGGATGCCCGCAGTATCAACTCTTTTTTGGTGTCATTTTTCAAACCCGATTTCTTTTCCAGCCAAATATAGACATTGTTTTTTTTAAGCAGCAATCCGGCATGAAAGACCATTTTTTGCATGAGCGCTTCCAAATTCAGGTCGATTGCAAGGCTTTGGGTGGTATGAAACAGTAGGGCGCTTTCCGTATTTTTTTCCTTGATCAGCTTTTGGCAGGCGCGGATATATAAGGCGGAAATTTCCAAAGATCCCAGCATCCAAAGATGCTCAATGGTGGTGCTCCATCGGGCTTTGCCGGCAGCGTTCTTTTGTTTGCGTCCCAAAGCGTCCATGACAGCCAGGGTCTGGTCCAGGACCGCGAGATAAGCTTCAAAGGGAACCGTCAGGTCCACATTGTTTATCAAAAAAGCCTTGGCTTTTTTGGCGGTCTTGTCCAGGGAAGGCTGATTGAGTGATTTGGACAGGGTTGCCAGGTTTTGATAAAACGTTTCGACAAAAGATTGGAACTCCTTTTTTTTGAAGTGGCTTTTTATGGTTCCTTGAAAGAGGGCGGGTTGCAGCAAAGCCGCGAGTACCCGGTCACGCAGGCGTTCGTAAGAGGCATCAAAAAAACGTCTCACCTCTTTCAGCGCATCAAGAGTGATGCGCACTGATGCTTGCCGATGAAAAGCCATGGTTCTTCCTTTACCTGCATTTTTTCAGAGAGACGAACCCTCTTCCCTCACCAAGTTGGCTGGAGCTTCCTTGCCACACCGTAAACTTAAAGAATCAGCATGGCATCGCCATAACTAAAAAAACGGTAGCCTTCGCTCACCGCAAGACCGTAGGCCTTAAGCGCCAGTTCTTTTCCGGCGAAGGCCGCCACCAGCATGAGCAGCGAAGAGCGGGGCAAGTGAAAATTGGTAATCAAATGATCCACTACTTTCCACTGATAACCCGGTTTGATAAAAATATCGGTCGACCCTTCACCCGGGCGCACCCCTCCAAGTTTCGCGGCATTGGCTTCCAGGGTTCTGGTCACGGTGGTGCCGCAGGCCACCACTTTGTGCCCCGCTTGTTTGCATCTGTTTATATGTTCGGCTGTTTCCGGACTAATATTGAAGAATTCCGTGTGTAATTTCGCATGCTCCAGGGGGCCCTCCGGCAAGGCGGCAAAAGTGCCCCAGCCCACATGCAAGGTTATGGGACAAATAGCCACCCCGTGGCCGTGCAAACGCCGGGTTAAAGCCGGAGAAAAATGCAGGCCTGCCGTGGGGGCGGCCACGGAACCGCGATGGCGGGCAAAAAGAGTCTGATACCGGCCACGGTCATGGGCAGCTTCCTGGCTTTTTTCCTTGACCCGGCGTTTAATGTAGGGCGGCAAGGGCATGACGCCGTAACGGTCCTGTACCTGGCGGGCCTGGCGTCTGGAGGCAAAAGTCAACACCACTTGGCCATGCTGCCCCGCGGATTTGACCCTGAAGTGGAAGGGGCCACATTGCAGCAGCGTACCCGGAGACAAACGGCGCGCGGGTTTGGCCAAGGCGGTCCACTCTCCCGGTGCGGTTTCCTGATGCAGTAAAAATTCAATTCTGGCCCCGGTTTCGACTTTGGTGGCCCAAAAGCGGGCGGGCAAAACCTTGCTGTCATTGACCACCAAACAGTCACCGGCTGTCAGCCATTGGGCGAGCCGGCCAAAGCGGTGATGGGTAATGCTTCCGAGCCGGCGGTCCACGACCATCAACCGTGACCGGCCTCGTCGCAGGGCGTATTGGGCAATGAGATGTTCGGGCAAAACATAATCAAACTCTTTGGCGTCCATGGCTCACAGACCCAAACTGACCAGCGTGGTGCCGGGATAATAATAATGGATAATGCGCTCGGCTGAAAACCCCTGCTCGGCCATGCCCTTGGCTCCTTCCTGGCACAACCCCACGCCATGTCCCCATCCCCGGCCTTCAAAATGGAGGCTTGCTTTCCGGTCACTCATTTCGAAATGAGTGCTTCGGATTTTATCGGGCCCCACCATCATCCTGAAGGCTGCGCCCTGCATTTCAAAAGTACCGCTCCCGGCCCGTATTTGAAGTTTTTGCACCCGCCGGCTGTTGTCATGGGAAAGAATGTGTACGCTTTGAAGCTTTTGGCAATTTTGATGATATTGGTTTAATAGGTGTTCAAGTTGTGATTTGGAGATGTCGTAGGTCCAGGTGAAATGCGGTCCTTGGCGGCAGTAGTCACAGTCCACCCCCTGCAGGTAAGGGTAGTTGCCGCCCCAAACATTGCGCACATCGGCCGTATGGCCTCCGCAATTGGAGTGGTAAAAGGCCGCTATCACCTGCTGGTGATAGGCTACGATCAGATTGTGCGTCTCCTGCACGGCCTGGTTGGCGGATGCTTGTTCAGAGCTCAAACCGCGATAAACCTGGTTATTGACCGTGGCATCCAAATCAAAATCCTGCCTGCGCCGGCCGCTCATTTTGTAAACGGCAAAAGACCTGGAAGCAAGAGCTTGAGCTTTTAAAGCTTCCAGAGGCCATTGGGCGCGCATTTCATTGGGCACCACGCCCTGCAGGTAATCATCGAGAGGCAGAATATTGATCACCAACATGCCTTTTTTGCCGTCGGGCATCAAGGTAATCTGCCCCCGGTAGGAGGCGCCGTTAACCGACAAAAAATGGCTGTCTTCGGGAACCACCCTGATTTCCGGCGACGTGTAAAGGTGGGCGCCGGTCCAAAGTTGACTGCCTTTCAGGCTCCAGCGCGGTTCCAGGGCCGTGTTAATGACGCCCAATTTTTTCCGGGTGCGCATATCATATACACTGACCGGAGCATCGGACAAAATCAGGGCTTCCTGGCCGTGTTTGGCAATGGCCACCCTGATGTTTTTCAGCCAGGACCGGGCTTCCTGGACATTGGGCAACAAAGGATGATAGGTGGAGCGCAAACGCATGGTCGTAATACTGCACCCTGCCAACAGGACCATCAGCAGCGCAGCGGCCAGTGGCATGCGGGTTTTGGAAAATACCTTTTTCAATTTAAAAAATTCTCCTTCCTTAAACCGGCAAAGCCGGAAAAAACTCTTTACCGCAAAGGCGCTAAGATCGTAAAGTTTTTTCGCAACCAATTCTCTTTCGACAGAACATCGCTTTCCTTTGCGACCTGGACGCCTTTGCGGTGGGCTTCTTTTGATGTTGATCTTACAAAATAAATATCTACGCAAAAACGCAGATGCGGGAAATACAGACTCTGACTAAATCGACGATCGTTCCGCGTCCGGGCAAATGGAACGATAGGCACAATAATAACATGTCCAGGCACCGGGCGTGGCTTTAAAATGGCGGGCCCGGATGCCTTCGGACACGGTTTGAATCAGGCTTTGGATTTTTTCCAATTTCACAGGCTTGGTCCCCGTGCGGCCCACCAAGCCGCTTTCGATGAAGTACAGGTGCAGTTCGGCGGGTGCGATACCCGTCATTTCACGCCACGCCAGGCCGTACAGGTCCAGTTGACGGCTTTCAGCGGCTTTTTTATCGGCTTCGGCCTGATCCTGGACCTCACTGCTTTTAAAGTCCACAATCACCACCCGGCCGTCGGAAAACCGATCCACCCGGTCCATGCGTCCCACAATTTTGTTTGGCCCCAACTGGAAGCTGAAGGATTTTTCAATAAAGGCGGGGGTGGCGGGTGCTTCCTGTTCCCTTTCCACAAACCTCTTCAGGGCGGACAACCCGGCTTGCTGGCGGCTTTCTTCATGCTCTCGTGAGATGAACCCCTGGTTGACCCAGGCTTTTAAAAACACGGCATGGACATCCTCCACGCCCATGTGTTGATGCTGCACCTTACGGCGGTAGAATTCACTGATCGCGATGTGCAGGGCATTGCCGTAAAATACGCTGTGATGAGGCAAGACAGGAATTTTAAGCATATGAACATACTTGTACTTCAAGGGACAAGTCCGGTAATCATCCATCTGGTAAAAAGAAAGTGTGAGCAGCTCCTTGGCGTCCATGGGTTTTGGCGCCATGGGTTCACCGGCCGACAAAGGCGCATAGCCTTGCAGGCGTTCCAAAGGTGAGACGGTCATAAACTGTTCCTCGCTTTGCAAACTTTCCAAAGCTTCCATCACAAAACGGGAACGTTTATAGGAACGCTTGCCGCCGTAATCCTTGGCGGACGTCATGATCAGCCGGTCTTTGGCACGGGTCATGGCCACATAGAACAGGCGCCTTTCCTCTGCCAGCGCCTGGTCCCCGATGGGCACGTCTTCCCTGGCCAGATCGGCAGGAAAACTCAAGGAAGAGGTTCTTCCCACGGCCGGGAATTTATTGGCGGCCAGTTCAACCATGAACACCACGGGAAATTCCAGGCCTTTGGCCCGGTGCACGGTCAACACATGCACGGCGTCGATATCTTCGTCCATTTCCGAAACCGTGGGATCGTCCCCGATTTCCTCCAGCAAATCCATATGTTGCACAAAATATAAAACCTTGTCGGAAGGCGCCAACTGCTCAAAGCGCCTGACCACGTCGAAAAACTTGGCAATATTCTTGATGATCAAATCGGCTGCGACACTTTGGTGTTCATTGTATTTCAGCAGCAGCCCGCTCTCGGTTAAAAAACGATAGAGCACCTGGCCGGCCGATATATGCTTGGCCAACTCCAGGTAATGATGCACATCTTCCACCAGACGCCGGCCTATGGCCTGCCCCGCCTCTGATAATTGCTTTTCCTGGGCAGCCAGCGAGCGCTGCAGGACCTCCAGCATGGAACTGTTGGTTTTGGTGCTGGTGCCTGCAATCAGGGCCAGATCCTCCCCGGGCATGTCGTATACCTCGGAAGCAGCCAGTTCATGAAAAGCCAAGGGGTTGGCCGGATCGGCCAGTAATCTTAAAAAAGCGGTGCAACCCCTGACTTCAGGACGCTTATACAGCCCCTGGTTGCCGGAAAACCGAAAAGGGATATTCCGGATATTGAGTGAGCGCATAAAGGGTTCCGCCTGTTTCTTGGCCCGCACCAGGATGGCCATGTCGGACCAGGACAACTGTTGGGTGGTTTTAAGCTTGGCAAGCTGCTCAGCCACCCAGTCCGACTCGGATGATACTGTATCAAAGCGCATTTGCACCACCGGCAGGCCCCCTTCCTTTGCCGCGGACAGGCGCTTGTTGAGTTGGTGCATCACTTCCAGACGGTGGGGATCGTTATGGCGGATCAGGGTGTACGCGGCATCCAGGACAGGTTGGGTGGAACGGTAATTTTTCGCCAGCACCCGCAGGTGACACCCCGGATAGAATTTCCGGAATTGCAGAATGTTGGAGATGGCCGCGCCCCGGAATTTATAAATGCTTTGGTCATCATCCCCCACCACCGTAATATTGGCTTCATCGCCGGCCAGCAACCGTATCAATTCGAACTGGGCGGCATTGGTATCCTGAAACTCGTCCACCAGGATAAAGCGGTACTGTTGGCGCATTTCGGTCAGTACGTCGGGATGCTGCCTGAGCAACTGTAGCGACAGAGTGATGAGATCGCCGAAGTCCACAAAGCCCTTTTCGAGCATCAACTTCTGGTAAACAGCATAAATTTGGGCGATTTCCAGATGTTTTTCCATGGCCAATTGTTCGGCTGCACCCGCGTCCGAACCAAGCCGCTGTTCCCATTGGCGGCAATAATCCAGGTAATTTTCGGGCGTGACGTCTTCATCCTTGGCCCGGGAAATAATGGAGGATATAATCTGCAAATGTTTGGTGGGATTGGATAAGGGCCTCAGCCGTTGCAGGGGCAATTGGAACAAATGCTCCCTGAGAAAAATGAGTTGTTCCGAAGTGGAGAGTACGCGGTATGCCGGGGTTAGCCCCAGCAGAAACCCCGCTTCCCGCAGCAGTTTGTCCCCAAAAGCGTGAAACGTGCAAATCGTGCTGTCCGTAAATCCATAGGGCACCAGCAGGTCAACCCTGCTTTCCATTTCCTCGGCGGCTTTATCGGTGAAAGTCAAGGCCAGAATATTTTTGGGAGCGCATAGTTTGGCACTGACCAGGTAGGCAATCCGGCGGGTAATCACCGCAGTCTTGCCTGTTCCGGCGCCGGCCACCACCAGCTGGGGCCCCTGCTGATGCGTCACCGCGGCCAATTGCTCTTCATTCAAATCATTTAAGACGGGTTGCAGATTGGAAGAAAAGGCTGTAGTGCTCAAAAGACAATCACCAGTGGGGAGTATTTTTATTACAGATAGTTTTAAAACATCGGTTCATGTTGCGAATATCTGGTAGGGGCGGGTTTGAAACCCGCTCCTATCAAAGTAAACTACCTTACTCAACTTTAGCAAATTTGCTTTTTCAGGCCCAAAAGCAGGTTAGTGCAATAAATCCCGGCATGCGCGGGATAAACCTGGGGCCCATCTCATCTCCTTGGACTCCTGCCACAAAAGCCTTGAAATCAAGGGTGGGCCGCTTTGAAAAGCTTACCCGTCGGGACACAACCACCGCCCTATCCCGATCTGAGGGGGCGAAAAAGCAACCTTGCTAAAGTTGAGTACCTTACAATTTTAATTTAATGGTTAATACCCCCTGCTGTTCCACCTGTTTCCAGTCTGAAGGCAAGGGATCAAAAACAATTTTACTGCTTAACTCCAGGGCTTTTTGGTCCACATAGGGATAACCGGACGTTTCATAAAGCAAAGCTTTTTTCACTTCTCCACCGGGCAGAACCACCACGGTGATCTTCAGTTGGGTTTCCTCGGTGATCATTTTTTTCAAAACCGAGAAATCAGGTTCCTTGTAGCCGCGCGAGGCAATGGCGCCGGACAAACTGAGCGTGCCTGTGGGCGAGCCCGGCGAGCCCCAGTCACCGGCCCCACGGCCGGTGGCCAATTCTTCCTGCTTTTTACGCATGGCTTTGGGGTTGGCATTGGTCAATAAAGGATTGCCGGTGCTGGCCAGTTCCCGCATGATTTGCCGCCGGCGTTTAGCCTTCCAGACTTTAAGCTCGGCTTCCGTCATGCCCGTTTCTTCCTCAGGGTTCTCCTTGACGGCGCCCACGACCGCGCCCCGGTTTTTCACCCCTTCGCTGACGGACCGGGGAGCGCTGCTTCCGGATAGGGTAACCTCGATGAGCAGGGGCATCTCACTGGGCTGATGCCGGTTCAGGCTCCATCTGGCCAGGCCAAAAGCCAGCAGCGCATGCAAGGCCACGGCAATGCTCAATGATGTCATGCTGGTGCGGTCCAGGGTCACTTTCCGAGCATCTCCTGGGACAAGGGTTGGGCAGGAAGAGGTTCGGCGGCCAATACCAGTTTCTTGGCGCCTGCCTGTCTGGCCACATCCAGCAGTTGCACGGCTTCGCCATAGGGTACTTTGGCATCGGCTGAAACGGTCACACTGGGATCAGGATGGCCGGTCATTTTTTTGGCCAGCAAGGCGGGCAGTTGTTCACGAATGATCTTCTGCCCGTCCAAATAGAGAACGCCTTTTTGATCAAGCGTAATCTGGATATGCTCGGTTTCGGCTTTTTTTTGCACATGAGCCTTGGGCAGGTTGATATCTATATTGGCTTTCATGATGAGGGGGGTGGTCACCATAAAAATGACCAGCAGCACCATCATCACATCGGTCAATGGCGTGATGTTAATCTCGGACATGACCCGGTTGCGCTGCTTGGGCCGGTGCATGATCAGGCCCTTTCCAACGGCGGCATCACATTCGGTTTAACCGGTGCTTGTACCGTTGTTCCGAAAAGGGTCTCCACCAGATCGGAGGCCGTGGTTGCCATCTCCGTGTCAAATCTGGTTACGCGCCGGACAAAATAATTATAGGCAATCACGGCGGGCACGGCCGTGAACAGCCCTGCCGCCGTGGCCACCAGGGCTTCGGCAATGCCGCTGGCCACGACTGAAGCACCGGCGGCATTGGAACCGGCCAGGGCGCTAAAGGCCGTGATAATCCCCAATACCGTGCCAAACAGCCCCACAAAGGGGCTGATGGAACCGATGGTGGCCAGAGGTGATAACATGTGTTCCAAACGGATAATTTCCATGGCGCTGACCCGGTCCATGGCTTCCTTGACGGAAACCGGACCGCGATTGTAATAGCGCAAGCCCGCTTTTAAAGTGGCTGCAATAGGGCCGGGTGTTTCCTGACAAAGATCACCGGCATCCACAATGCGGCCGGCTTGCACCATTTTTTTGATTTTGATCATCAGATGCTCAATGTTTACGGCAGCCAATTTGTAGCGTATACTGCGTTCGATAATGATGTACCATGAAATCAGAGACAGCGTCAGCAACACCAACATGGTCCAGCCGCCTTTGGACAACAACTGCCAAAAGTTCAGGTTCTCAAACATACTTATTGCCTCCTGCAAACAAAATAAACTTTTTATTTCTAAACCGGCAGAAGCCGGAATAAAAAATCTATCTCACGCATACCCGTCACGGGTATGCGTGAGAAAAATCTTTATATGAACTCCATAAAATCATCTACGCTTCGTGCGTAGATCTTGCCAACATAGTATCTAACCCACCAGCGAAGCTGGATAAGATTCTGTATGTCCGGATTATCTATGTTTTTTCGTAGATAATCCGGACATGGACTTTAGAACGTCATGCGCAACCCCGCGGCCAGCGATAGTCCTGGTTCCGGATATCCGCGCCACTGTTCCCAGTCGTAACTGAGCAGGTTGTTCATTTCCAGCAGCACATCCAGCATGGACGTCACCTGATAATTGGCTTTCAGGCCCAGCAAATGAGCGGCTTTGAGCTTGACCTCGGGGTCGCTCAGCAAGGCCGACACCTCATCACTATAGTGATAAAGCAGCGAAATTGTCCAGGGTTTATTTTTCCATGTCAGCCCGGCGTGGCCCTGCCACAAAGGCAGATAAGGCACCATTTGCCGGGCACTGCCCCACGCGCTCTGATGGTAGTCCACCCCCATCTCCAGGGACAAGGGGCCCTGGGGATGGAACTGAAGATTAAATGCGGCCTGGTTAATGTCCACTTGATCGATTTGGTGAAAGGAAAACAACGGCAATCCGGTCTCATTGGTCCAAACCAGGTGGTGGTCCATGGTTTTTTTCTCCCAGCTAAGGTCAAGGGTCAAATCATCGGTGACTTTTTGACGCCAACCCAATTCGAGTTGTTGCTTAAGCTTTTCCGGTTGCACCGGATCGGTGGTGGTCAGGGATTGCCAGGTGATGCGGTGCGGTTCGGGAATGAGGTCTTGGGCGCTGATCCAGTTTAATCCGCCGTCCAGGCGGGTATAGAGGGTGGTCCCCCAGGGAAAGACCAGATCCAATCCTCCGATCACATTTTGATCGGCAATAACGCCGAGCGTGCGGTTCAACTGGTCCAATTTGACGCCAAGATCAAGGGTAATCATGGCCAGAGGCTGATAGCGGGCATGTACTTTGATGGTGCTGAAACGCTCATCCAATGCGTGAGGCTGGTCAGCGGGATAAGTTTCCTGCAACGCCTGGGAGGTTAAGGTCCCTTCCGCAAGTACATTCAAATCACGTTCATTTAGAAAAGGGACCATGAGGTCCACATCCACGTGGCCTTTGGCCACGTTCGCCCGGCGCAGCTGATTGCCCTGAAGATGCCAGGGGCCCGTGTAGAGCCGGTACTGCGATGCCGCCAAATCAAGGTTGACCAGGGTTTGAGGATTGAGTTCGATTTTGTTTTTCACGGTGACGCCGCCGTTTTGGTCGCGCACCCAGTCGCCCGTGCTTTGCGCCAGCGGCGGATTGCGGTGCGCACTGGTATCACCCTCAAGATCAAGGCTAAGCTGCCATTGCGGATTAATTTTGAACCGGTTGTTGAGGGCCAGATCGGCTTTTTGATCAAAAGGAATGAATCCAAAAGCTTCCGGTAAAGATGAGGCCTGGTATTGGGAGCGCAGCACGGCGTCGAAAAGGTTGTTTTCATAGCCGGCGATCACCTCGTCCTGCAGCTGGTCGTGATTGCCGCCCAGACTTTCCACACGCAGGACGTAATTTTTAGAGGTCACGGTTGCGGACTGGGGGCTGTTTTTTTCATCGGTCAATCCCGGAATTGCCACTTTGGACAAATCCACGGGTACATCTTTGGTTTCTTTCATGGGATCAATATCCAGCAGATCTTTTTTCTCCGCCGACACGCGATATTGTTTCTCCCCTTTGACGATCACTTCCGGGAGTTTTAAGGTGGGCCGCTTTTGATCATGGCCCGCTTTTTGCCGCTGCGGTTCCTGATCCAGGCCGTGGTAAGCCTTGGGTTCCATGTTTTCCTGAGCTCCGGAGAGATCTTCATCCCGGTCGACCGTGCGGGCTGTCAACGGCCCCACGAGGCTGAGGAACATGACACAGATTAGCAACCATAAATAACCATGCTTCATTTTTTAATGCTGTCCTTTGTTTTAGTTGAACTGGTGGGCGCACTCACGGGGATTGCGTCCAAGGTGGCCAGCTTTTCCTTGATCAACGCTATGCGGGCACGGGCGGATTTTTTCCAGCGTTTATCCTTGCTGGAGCGGCTGATGCGCTCATATATGCCGATAGCCGCTTCGAATTCCCCGGTCTTTTCGTGAATTTCAGCCACCCTGGCCAGGGCCGTCATGGCCCAACGTTGGTTTTTGGGATAGGAATTGGCCACTTTTAAATAATCATCAACGGCCGTTTTATAATTTTTTTGGGTTTGGTCGACGTCACCGATCCAAAACTGCGCTTCCGCCGCATATTTGGCCGGGGCGGTGTTGACCAATTCACGATAAGCGGCCTTGGCTTCCGCATTTTTCCGGATATCCTGTAAAATGTAGGCAATATGCATTTGAGCCTTATAGGCCAAGGGGGTTTGCGGATAGTGTTCCATCACATCCTTGTAGGCCTGTATGGCATCCTGATCCAGGCCCAGACGCTTAAAGGCCATGGCCTTGTTGAAACGCGCATCCGCGCCCATTTTATGGTCAGGATATTGGGAGACAAAATCATCAAAAATATGGATGGCCTGATCGTATTCTTTCATTTGATAAAAGCAGGTGCCCATCCAAAAATAGGCCTTTGGCGCCAGGGGCTGCTGGCTGTAGTCATCATGCACTTTGCGGAAATGGGTCAGGGCTTTCCGGTAATCACGTTCTTTAAAGTAGGCCCAGGCCGACCAATACAGAGCGTTGACCACCAAGGAGCTTTTGGGATATTTGTCGGTCACGTCCTGAAATTCTTTGAGTGCCCGTTTGTAATCCTTGCGGTTATAGTAATGTTCGGCAATGCGGTACTGCACATCCGCGGAGAGCGGACTCAAAGGGTATTGTTTGACAAATTTTTTGGAGGTCTCGATCGCTTTGTTGAAGTTCCCCAATTGGTAGTAAGACCACTGAATGCCGTACAGTGCATCAGTCAGCAACGGGTCGGTGGGATGTTTTTTAACAAAGCCCTTATAGTGGACAATGGCGGTTTTGTATTTTTTGGCATTGTAATAACAATTGGCAATGCGCAATTCGGCATCGGCCAGCAAGTGGCTCTGGCGATAGTGGGTGATCATATCCTGATAATACTTGATGGCGCCCATGTAGTCGCCCTGGCGAAAAGTCGCCCAACCGGTCCAATAAATGGCCTCCCCGGCCTGGGGATCATTAGGCAGTTGGCTGCGCAGGGTTTTCCACCGTTCCTTGGCGCGATCAAACTGTTCCATTCTATAGGCACACCAGCCGCTTTGATAAAGGGCTTCCGCGTATTCGGGACGTCCCTGATACCGGTTAATAACCCTGCTGTAATAATCATCCGCCTGGTCATAGGCTTTTTCATTAAAAGCAATATCCCCAAGACGCATCAAGGCATCGGCCTGTACCGGCCCGGCGGGATAAAGGAGAATGATTTTTTGAAATTCTTTTTCAGCCTTGTCATAGCGGTTGGCTCTGAAGGCGATCCAACCCAAGCCGGATTGGGCCAAGGCCGCTTCCCTTCCCAAAGGATATTTTTTTAGAACCTTTTGATAAGCCGCAGCGGCTTCCTGATCCAGGGACATCTGGTAAAAGGTATCACCCAAACGCAGCCGGGCTTCAGCCGCCAGTTCGTGTTTGGGGTATTTGGTTGTGAAACGTTGAAAGGCATCTTTGGCTTCACTTAAGCGGCCCAATTTAAGCTCGCACCAGCCTGTCCAAAACAGGGCCCGCGGCCCCCACGGAGAGGCCGGATAATCGGCATATACATCCTGATAAACTTTGGAGGCAGAATCAAAACGACCCAATTTGTAAAAAGCATTGCCCATCAGATAAAGCCCTTGTGCCGCCAGAGCATCGCTGGGGTCCTGATCCATCATGGCCTGAAATAAAAGAATGGCCTTGTTGTAATCTTGCTGCTGCAGCCTGCACCAGGCGGCCAGATAAGTGGCCCGGGGTACAATTTCATCCTTGGGATAGCGCCTGCCCACGCCAGTGAGGGTTGCCACCGCTTCATCATAATGTTGCTGGTTGGCCTGGGCCATCCCCATTCTGAAGGTGGCCAGGGGAAGAAGGGGGTGGTTGGGATGGGAGGCGATCAGATGGGAAAATGTTTTCTCCGCTGTTTCGGGATGCTGCGCTATCAACCGGGCCATGCCCAGACCATATTGGCTGTAGACGGCCAAGGGGTGCCGTGCATACTGCGTTATGACTTTTTTGAAATGACCAGCCGCCTGTGCCGGCCGGTTTAAGAGCAGGTAGTCCTCCCCGCAGTAATAATGGGCTTCCGGGTTCAGGACAAAATTCTGATAGTTCTTGATGAGTTTTTCAAAAAAAACAGTGCTTTTTTTGGCCGCCGATTCCTGGCCGGGATCGTTTTTTTTCATTAATTGTTTGGCCTGGGCATAGCAAATCCAGCCACTGGAATAAAGGGCGTAGGGATTAAGGGTATGGCGGGGAAATTGCCGGCTGAAGGACTCGTAGATGGCCAGAGCCTCGGTATAGTGCTTGTCCTGGAAAAGGGCTTCGGCCAGCCAATAGGTGGCTTCAGCCTTCAGAGGGTGATTGGGAAAATGGTTCAAAAAAAAGTCGAGCTGGCGGCCGGCCTCGCTGTATTGACCAAGATGAATCAAACAACGGGCCAATTGGTAGCGGGCTTCCGGTAAATAACGGATCAGGTTGTAATAATCCACCACCCGCTGGTAATTCAAGGCCGCCTGTTTATACTGTCCTTCTTCATAATAGCTTAAGGCAATTAAATACTGGGCATCGCCGGCTTTGGCCTGGTCGGGATAAACCTGAAGATACTTCCGGAATTGGTCCCGTGAAAGTTCAAAGGTGTGATTCTGAAAAAGCGTGAAGGCAAATTGAAACAGCTGATCAGGCATCATTTCCGCTTTGGCCATGCGCGGAACTATAGCCAACATCGCCATCATCACCGTTAAACCGGCCAGAAACAAAGTTTTTTTCGCTTTGAACCTATTATTACCCATGATCAAACAACCTCATCGTTACAGGCATTGCAAAGCCTTTTCCGATTGGATACTGTGTTGGTAAAATGGCCGCTTTTAATGCTGCCGGAGATGTCTCTTTCACACAATAGCCGCCGCCCGGGGTAGAAGCCGTAGGGGCACGGCATGCCGTGCCCCTACACCCCAAAAAACAGCACGCGCAAGGGGCATATGCACCCTAAGCCGGGCACCAATGACAATTCGCCCTATATAGAAAACAATTTCCTGTTCCGCCGGTTTAGGTTTTACCACCCGCCATGCTCCTGACCTTATGTTGCACCGCCATTTTCATGAAAGGCGGCATGAGTAAAGTGGTGGCCATGCACATAAAGACAATGACAGCATAAACATCATCAGGAAATATGCCCATCTTGGCACCAATGGCGGCGATGATGAGCCCCACTTCTCCCCGAGGCACCATCCCAACCCCCACCACCAAACTGGTCGCCAGGCTTTGCCTGATCACCGCCAGGCCGCAACCCAGCAGTTTGGTGAAGACGGCCATAAGGGTAACGATAACGGCCATGATAATGATGGGTAAGGACGTAAAAAGCTTAACGTCGACATTAGTCCCCATTACCACAAAAAAGATCGGGACCAGAAAATCATTCATGGGCTGGATTTTGTGATGCAATCGGAACTCTTCGCTGTTCTCGGCAAAAACCATCCCGGCAAGAAATGCTCCAATAATAGCCGCCAGGCCTATGCTCTGGGCAAATGCCGCCAGACCCAGGCAGGCGGCGATGGCGATAATAAAAGGCATATTGCGGCTTTTAAATTTTTCCATCAGGTTTATGAAGTCCGGCATTAAGGAAGAATTTCGGTTCATTTCCAGGTAAGTATAATCGGCTTCTTCTCAATTTATCTTTTGTTGTCTTATACTTGTTTCTTCTGGACATAGGCAAAAGAAATTCTTTATTTGATTCGGG
>CAYVTN010000027.1:0-15232 GCA_964454395.1 uncultured bacterium
CTTGTTAAAACCGGTCACCCGCGAGGAAGACGGATGCCTGATGCTGGTGGATATGTTTGGCGGAACACCCAGCAATGTCAGTCTCATGCTGGCCCAGGAATATTCTATTCAGGTGGTGGCCGGGGTAAATCTCCCCATGGTCATTGAAGCCATTACCCACCGCGGGGTGATGACATTGAGGAATTTGGCCAGATTTGTTCAGGAAAAAGGGCAAAAAAATATTATTCATGCCAATCCCCTTTTGGATCAAAAGCATTCATAAAACGGCCAAGGCGGCATAAACGATAATATGCTCATGCCAAGCCGGCATTTCCGCAAGGGGGGCAAACCTGCTCCGGCAGGCTTTATCTTCCTTTAGGGCTTGGCGGTTGCCTGTGCCTGAAGGATAGGCGTGGGCAAACAATGACGTTATCCCATAAATTACCGCCGGTTCCGGGGACGGATTCCCTGTCAACGGTGACCATATAGTCAGCAAAGGACAAAGCATGCCTGTTGAAATTGGATTGATTCGCATAGACGATCGCCTGATGCATGGCCAAGTGGCGGTGGGCTGGACCAAGGTGATTCATCCTGATCATATTATTATTGCCAATGATATCGCTACTCATGATCCGGTCCAAAGAACGCTCCTGGAAATGGCCTCTCCGCCGCAGTATGGCGTAACCATCTGCGAGGCTGGAAAAGTTGCCGACATCTGCGCCCAACCGGCACTGAATAATAAGCGTTTAATTATTCTTTTTGCGTCCGTCCATGATGTGGTGCAAGCCGTGGATCACGGGATGGAAGTCAAGGCCGTCAATGTGGGCGGCTTGCGTTACAGCTCGGGAAAAACCCAGATTAGGAAGGCCGTGGCCATCGATACGGAAGACATTGGGGATTTTAAAAAACTGCTGGCCAAAGGCATAGAGGTCAATATTCAAATGGTGCCTACCGATGAACCGGTGCCGATTGGCCAGTATATAAAAGAGTGAAGCGTTGCTGCAGGCGGGAGGGGCCTTGGAGTAGGACAGGCCGACCATGTCCTGTTCCGCGCGAGGAGGCTTTTTAGGGTGGGTTCCGTAGGCTTAGCAATGGTAGGGGCTTTCCTTGCCCTGGATAATGCCATGTGGGGTCAGTTCATGATCGCCCAACCTCTGGTGGCCGGCGCCTTATTTGGATTTATCACCGGGGATGCCGCTTCGGGTATTCTGGTGGGCGCCATGATACAGCTGTTGTGGATTGGCGTGTTGCCGGTGGGGGCTTTTATCCCTTCGGACCACAGTGTGACCGGCGGTCTTACGATCCTGCTGGCTCTGTTTTTAATGAAGGCTGCAGCCATGAGCTTGGGCGGGGCCACTGTTCTGGCCTTGGCCGCGGCTATCCCCGCCGGCTATTTGTCCGGCAAACTGGATATTTTGGTGCGCCAGCTTAACAGTGAATGGAGTGGCGTGGTGGAACAGGCACTGGCCAGATCTTCCATCAAAGCCATCACCCTGGCGGCTTGGGCCGGGCTGGGCGCTGCATGGATTCGGAACTTTATCATTTATGTCTTGTGGCTGACAGCAGGTGCGGCTTTGCTGACTGCCGTGGCCAAAGGCCTCTCTCCGGCAGGCCGGCATGCGCTGGACATCGTATTTTGGATGCTTCCGGCTATTTCCCTGGCTGTGGTGATTGAAGTGGTCATGAAAGAACGGTTGTTGTGGTGGATCTTGGGCGCCATGGTGGTCGCCTTGCCTTTGGCGCTGCTTTTCCATCAACACCTATTTTTATTAATAATTGTCGTGATGATTTTGGCCTCGGCCATTGCCTTGGGACGCCGGACATGGTAGCCGAAGGTAGAAATGCGTTTTCGCCGTGGACCCTGCTCAGGGTGGTGCTGCGCGCTCTTTGGATACAAAGCTGTTGGAATTTTCGCGGCATGCAGAATCTTGGCTTTGCCTATGCCATCGGGCCGGTCATCAAAGCGCTTTATTTGGCTAAAACCGACCGCGCCCGGGCGCTGCAGCGGCACATTGAATTTTTTAATACCCATCCCTATTGTTCAGCCATCATCCTGGGGGTGGTGGCCCAGATGGAGCAGACCGGCCGGCAGCAACATGCCGTCACCGACGACGATATCAGCCGTATTAAAACGGGCATGATGGGCCCCCTGGCGGCTCTGGGTGACACGGTGTTTTGGGCCAGTCTGAAACCCGCCCTGGCTTTGGGCGGCGTGGCGCTGGTGCTCACGGCTCGGCCTCATATGTTTTGGCAGGATCTGGCAGGGGTGGGTTTTTTCCTGATCCTTTACTCGCTGCCTCATCTGGGGCTGCGGGTGGGCGGGGTATTTTGGGGTTATCACCGGGGCTTGATGATCGTCCAGGATCTGCGTAAATTCAATCCCCAACTGATTGCGCGGCGGCTGACCTTTTTTTTAGCCATTGTGTGCGGCGCCTTTTTGGTTATTTATCCGTTAAGCACAATGGCGTTGCCCCTGCATGAGGCCATGGTGCCCATGCTGGGCTTTATGGGACTGACTGCGGTTTTTGTGCTGCTGTTCAAACGGGGCCTCTCGGTGGAATGGTTGCTTTATGCCTTAATCCTGATCATGCTTTGTTTAGCCTGGGCAGGGTGGTTATAACGAAATGGTGGTGATGGTGACCAATGCTGGAAACAGAAGTGAAAATTCAAAATAAATTGGGTATGCATTTGCGGGCGGCCGCGGTATTTATTGAAACCGCCAATAAATTCAAATGTGATGTTTTTTTACGCAAAGACAACCGCGAAGTCAATGCCAAAAGCATTATGGGTCTTATGACCCTGGGGGCGGCCTACGGCACGGCGGTGACCATTGTCACGCAGGGTGATGATGAGGGGCCGGCCCAGGAAAGTCTGGTCAAGGTCATTGAAAATAAGTTTGGTGAAAAGGAATGACTTTCCGGCACGGGAAGGAGTGCTGCTGTGAGTGAGAAATCCGATAAAGTGCTTGGGGTGGCGGCGTCACCGGGGATTACCATAGGCACGGCTTATGTGCTGGGGGCTTCGGAATTTGAAACGAAAAAAAACAAGCTGGCCGAACCCCTGGTGGAAAAGGAATTGGCCCGCCTGCAGGCCGCCGTCGACGCCACGCGTAAAGAAATCGAAACGATCAAGCAGCGGGTGGCGCAGGAAGTGGGCTTTAAGGAAGCGGAAATTTTCAATGCCTACACCCATATCCTGCAGGACCCGATGCTGATTCAAACCACTGTTCAGCAAATTAAAACCATGCGCTACAACGCGGAATATATCCTCCAGCAAATTGCCGCCGACCTGGTGGCGCAATTTACCGAATCCGATGACGAATACATGCAGGAAAGGGCTTCCGATATCAATGATGTGGTAGCCCGCCTGCTGCGCAATCTGACCGGCCAGGCCACCACCATGCTCTCGGACACGGACAAAGACATCATTATAGTGGCCCGTGATCTGACGCCTTCCCAAACGGCGTCCCTGCGTCGTGAGCGGGTGATTGCCTTTGTGACCGATATCGGCGGCAAAACTTCCCATGTGGCCATCATGGCCCGTTCTCTGGAAATTCCGGCGGTGGTGGGCCTGCAGGTCATCACCAGCCAGGTGCAGAGCGGTGATACCCTGATCGTAGACGGTTACAAGGGCGAGGTGCTCATTAATCCCTCCTCCGCCCAGCTAAATCACTATCGCCAGGCCCAGCGCAGCATGTTGCAGGCTCAGCGCAAACTGCAAAAGTTAAAGGGCGTGACAGCCGTCACCAAGGATGGTTACCGCCTGAATGTGGCCATCAATATCGAAATGCCCGATGATGTGAAGCAGGCGCGCAAATACGGCGCCGAAGGCGTGGGGCTTTTCCGCACGGAATATATTTTCCTTAACCGCCGTGATCTGCCCAACGAGGAGGAGCAATTCGAATCCTATAGGCATGTGGCCAGACAGAGCCTGCCTTATGCCACCATTATCCGCACCCTTGATCTGGGCGGTGATAAATTCCTTTCCCGGCTCAACACCAAGACCGAGGCCAATCCTTTTTTGGGACTGCGGGCCGTTCGTCTGTGTTTGGCTTACCCCGAGTTGTTCAAGACCCAGCTCAAGGCGATTTTAAGGGCTTCCCATTTTGGCAAGATCAAAATGATGTTTCCCATGATTTCCGGCGTGGAGGAATTGCGCCAGGCCAAAGCCCTCTTCGTGGAAGCGCAGAAGGAACTAAGCCGCAAACGGGTGCTGTTTGACAAGAACATGGAGATCGGGGTCATGATTGAGGTGCCTTCCGCGGCCATGACCGCCGACGTGCTTTCCAAGGAAGCGGACTTTTTTTCCATCGGCACCAATGACCTGATCCAGTACACCCTGGCTGCGGACCGGATCAATGAACAGGTGGCCTATTTGTATAACCCCATTCATCCCTCCATCCTGCGGCTGATCAAGCAGGTCATCGTGGCGGCCCGGGAACGGCGCATTTGGGTGGGCATGTGCGGGGAGATGGCGGCCGACCCCATGCTGACCGGACTGCTGGTGGGCCTGGGGCTGGATGAATTTTCCACCGAACCGTCCTTTGTGCCCCAGGTTAAAAAAAATATACGGGAAATCAGTTTTGCCGAAAGCAGGGAACTGGCTGATCACGTTTTGAAATGCACTACCAGTGAAGAGGTGGCGGCCCTGCTGAAAAGCCATTCCAAAACAGAGGACTAAACCATGACCAAGACACTAAGAAAATCATCATCCCGGCCTATGACCATTACCAAAGCCGTGGTGCCGGCCGCTGGCCTGGGCACGCGGTTTTTGCCGGCCACCAAAGCTCAGCCCAAGGAAATGCTGCCGATTTATGACAAACCGGCCATCCAATATATTATTGAAGAGGCCGTGGCATCGGGCATCAAGGACGTGCTGGTCATTACAGGAAGGGGCAAACAGGCGATTGAGAACCATTTCGACCGCAGCGTGGAATTGGAGGACATCCTGCACCACTCGGGGAAGCGCAAGGAGTTGAGCACGGTTAAGAAAATTTCCGATATGCTCAATATGTATTATGTACGGCAAAAAGAAGCCCGTGGCCTGGGACATGCCCTGCTGTGCGCCAAAAGCTTTGTGGGCGATGAGCCTTTCGCCGTCTTTTTGGGAGATGACATCATCGATCACCCCAAGTCCGCCATGGCCCAACTTATGGATGTGTGGGCCCGGGTGCAGGCACCGGTCCTGGCGGTGCAGGAAGTGCCGTTGGAAAGAACGCACGCCTATGGGATCATTAAGGCCACCGCAAAACAGCAGCGGCTTTACCAGGTTCATGATTTGGTGGAAAAGCCCCAGCCCGCGGCAGCACCGTCGCGTTTGGGGATCGTGGGCCGCTACATCCTGACCAAGGACATCTTTACTTACCTGGAAAAAACCCGGCCCGGGGCAGGAGGCGAGATTCAATTGACCGATGCCCTGCGCCAATTGAACGCCCGCCATGAACTTTATGCCTATCAGTTTGAAGGCACGCGCCATGATATTGGTGATAAAATAGAATTTGTCAAGGCAACCCTGGCTTATGCATTAAAAGATAAACAAGCCCGGTCGGCGCTCAAAGAATATTTGAAGACAATTATTTGATTATTCCCTATGGGCTGTTTTATAATTTATACGCTAAGTGCGCTCTCTTTCCTGGAAGCTTACCATAACCGGGCTTTTCGCGAGGCTGTCGCCAAAGCCCAGATGCTGTTGGCCGACGGCAGCGGGGCGGTATGGGGCTACCAACAATTGCTGCGCCTGTCCCCGGAAAGGATTGCGGGGATTGATTTTATTGACGAGCTTTGCAGGGTGTGTGCGACCCATGGCCAATCGGTTTATGCCCTGGGCAGTGCGCCCGGGGTGGCCCTCCTGGCCACGAAAGCCTTGCAACAGCGTTTTCCCGAATTACGGATCGCCGGCAGCCGGGATGGCTACTGGAAACCGGAAGAGGAAAATGCCGTGGTGGCGGAGATCAACCGGTCCGGTGCTGCGGTGCTGCTGGCAGCCCTGGGCCAGCCCAAACAGGAATTGTTTCTGGACCGGCACCGTCGGCGTCTAAAGGTTAAAGTCGCCATGGGCGTGGGCGGCAGCCTGGAGGTATTGGCAGGCCGGGTGAAGCGGGCGCCGCGTTGGCTGCGACGTCTGGGGTTGGAGTGGCTGGGGCGCCTACTGCAGGAACCAAGCCGTTGGCGGCGCATGCTGGGCTTGCCGCAGTTTGTTTATTTGGTACTAAGAGCCAAGATAAGAGGATAGTCATGTCAAAAGTGATTGTTTTTTCAGAAGACCGTGCGCTTAAGGATGAATTGCGCAGCCAATTTCCCCTTCCCCGTTACAGCATTGACGAACTGCGGGAGAAGGAATCCCTGCTGGACCATGCCAGCGCCATGGCCTATGATATGATCGTGCTCGATGCCAGGGCAGTGGGCGGCGATATGGACATGGTGTCCATTTTGCGCCAGTTGGGCATGCAGAAAATACTTTGGCTCACGCCGGAAAAAAATATCGGCAATGCGGCTGATGCCATCAAGCGGGGCGCTGATTTTTACCTCACCCTGCCACTGAACGGCAATTTCTTAAGTCAGGTGCTGGGGGAATGGGAAACCGGTGACCAACAGCCCTCGGCCCTGGCGCCCATGCCGGATGTGGTGGAATTTGAGGAAGCCAAATTCGTCGGCCGCAGTGAAAAAATCAAGCACGTGTTTTTCATGGCCGCCCGCCTCGCGCCCACTGATTCCACGGTGGTGATTACCGGCGAAACCGGCGTGGGCAAAGAGCTGGTGGCGCGGACCATCCATCGCCTGTCGGGACGGAGCAACAAACCTTTTGTGGCCATCAATTGCGGAGCCATCCCGGAAAACCTGTTGGAATCGGAATTGTTCGGCTTTAAAAAAGGCGCCTTTACCGGCGCCAACCAGGATCGCCCCGGTCTTTTTCAGCAGGCCAAC
Source organism: uncultured bacterium (assembly GCA_964454395.1). GTDB lineage: Bacteria > Oederibacteriota > JAAXVQ01 > JAAXVQ01 > JAUVAV01 > CAVQBK01. The sequence continues at coordinate 6,903 of CAYVTN010000027.1, forward strand.
GGAGGAACTTTCTTTCTCGATGAAATTGGGGAACTTTCCCTGGACATGCAGGTCAAGCTGCTGCGCGTGCTGGAGGACAACCGGGTGCGGCCTTTGGGCGGAGCCGAAGAGTTGCCGGTCAACGTGCGCGTGCTGGCGGCCACCAACCGTGATCTGGCCGAGGAAGTAAAGGCAGGACGGTTCCGCATGGACTTGTTTTACCGCCTCAACGTCATTGATATTGTGGTGCCGCCGCTGCGGGAAAGGCCTGATGACATCCCGCCGCTGGTCAAATTTTTCCTGGAAAAATACAATCACCGCTTCAATAAAAATGTGATCTCCATTACCCGCGACGCCCTTTTTGGATTGATGCAATACGACTATCCCGGCAATGTGAGGGAATTGGAGAATATCATCCAGCACGGCGTGTTGCTTTCCGAGAGTAACGTGATTTCCAAGACCTCCTTGCCACCGCGGGTGTTTCAACGGGCCCAGTTGGCGATTGAAGGTTCCAAAAAAGAGCAAAACGTCAATATCGACCAGGCGGAAGAGGAACTGATTAAGCAGGCGCTTATGCGTTTTGAAGGCAATCAAACGGAAGCTGCGAAAAACCTGGGTATCAGCCGGTCCACCTTATGGCGCAAAATCAAGGCCTATAAACTGGAAAACTTCAAATAATTGCCGGATCCTGGGATTGTTTCACTAAGCGTTGTAATTAATACTCTTTGTGTTAAAATGAAACGGTTTCGTCCAACCGCGACAACCTTTTGACATCCAAGAATACTGATTTGACCAGGTTAGCAAGGTTTCAAGGCATTAAGATTTTGTAAATTTCAAGTTGGCACTGATTTTGCTTTATATTAAAGTGTGTGAAAAAAACTATCCAAATAAAGGGGGTTATTTATATGAGCAAAGTTTTAGGAATTGACTTGGGGACCACTAATTCTTGTATGTCCGTGATGCAAGGCGCAGAAGCCGTGGTTATCCCCAATGCCGAGGGTTCGCGGACCACGCCTTCGATTGTGGCCTTTACCAAGACCCATGAGCGTCTGGTGGGGCAGACGGCCAAGCGACAAGCCGTGACCAATCCGGAAAACACGATTTTTTCCGTGAAGCGGTTCATCGGCCGCCGGTTTACGGAAGCCACCCATGAGGAAGAAATGGTGCCCTTCAAAACCAAAGCCGCTTCCAACGGTGACGTGCAAATCGAGGCGCAAGGCAAAGCCTATGCCCCGCCGGAAATCTCGGCCATGATTCTGCAAAAATTAAAAACCGATGCCGAAGCCTACCTGGGTGAACCTGTGACCGATGCGGTCATTACCGTACCGGCTTATTTTAACGACAGCCAGCGGCAGGCCACCAAGGATTCCGGCAAGATCGCGGGTTTGAATGTGCTGCGCATCATCAACGAACCCACGGCCGCAGCCCTGGCTTACGGCATGGATAAAAAGAGCAATGAAAAAATTGCCATTTATGACCTGGGCGGCGGAACGTTTGATATCTCCATCCTGGAGCTGGGCGACGGCGTGTTTGAAGTGAAGTCCACCAATGGCGATACCCATCTGGGCGGGGATGATTTCGATCAAGTTTTGATCAATTGGCTGGCCGATGAATTCAAGAAGGAAAATACGGTCGATTTGCGTCAGGACAAGATGGCCTTGCAACGGCTCAAGGAAGGTGCGGAAAAAGCCAAATGCGAATTGTCCAGCATGATGCAAACGGAAGTCAATTTGCCCTATATCACCGCCGATGCCACGGGGCCAAAACATTTAAATGTCGTCTTAACCAGAAGCAAACTGGAACAGCTGACGGAAGACTTGGTCAACCGCAGCATGGATCCGGTTAGAAAAGCATTAAGCGATGCCGGCTTGGCCGCCAAAGACATCAATGAAGTTATTCTGGTGGGCGGTATGACCAGGATGCCGTTGGTGCAGCAGAAAGTGAAGGAATTTTTTAACTGTGAACCGCACAAGGGCGTTAATCCTGATGAAGTAGTGGCCATTGGTGCCGCCATTCAGGGCGGGGTGCTCAAAGGCGAGGTCAAGGACGTGCTGCTCCTGGATGTGACACCGCTCTCGCTGGGTGTGGAGACTCTGGGCGGCGTGATGACCAAGCTGATTGAACGCAATACCACCATTCCCACCAAGAAGAGCGAGGTCTTTTCCACGGCGGCAGACCATCAGAACAGCGTTGAAGTTCACGTTTTGCAAGGGGAACGGGAGATGGCCCGCGACAACAAGTCGATCGGCCGCTTTCATCTTGACGGTATTCCGCCGGCGCCCCGCGGTGTGCCGCAAATCGAGGTCTCCTTTGATATCGACGCCAACGGTATTCTTAATGTCAGCGCCAAGGATCTGGGGACGGGCAAGGAACAAAAGATCACCATTACCGCCAACTCCGGTCTGGAGGACAATGAAGTGGATCGCATGATCAAGGAAGCAGAAGCCCATGCCTCGGAGGATAAGAAAAAACGGGAAGCCATTGATATTAAAAATCAAGGCGACAACGTGCTCTATCAAACCGAGAAAAGCCTGAAGGAATTGGGTGACAAAGTGCCGGCGCAAGCCAAAGGCAAGATAGAAGCCGCCCAAGGCCGTCTGCGGGATGCCCTCAAAGGCGACAACAGCGAGGAGATCAAATCCGCCATGGACAGCCTGAATCAGGTCTTTCAGGAGATTTCCTCGGAGCTGTACAAACAGCACGGCCAACAGCCTCCTCAGGGCGGTGATGGCGGCGGTCAGGAACCGCCGGCAGAACCCAAAGCGGACGGGGACGAAACCATCGATGCTGATTACAAAGTCGTGGACGACAACAACAAATAAGGCGCTCAAACGTCAGCAAGGGATTATGATAAAAGCTAAGGTGTACGAAAGTGCGCCTTAGCTTTTTTGCAAGCCGGTGAAGGAAAACACAAGAACTCTGCAAGTTGAGAAGGGGTCTCTCATCGAGTTGTAACCCAAGGGTAGGAGTGTATGGTCGTTGACGCCCAAGGGTAAGATCACAACCCTGGCAAAGGTTTTAGTTAAAATGACCTTTCCGCAACAGGAACTATCCATTCCGACCGGGTGGAGATATTGTTATGATGGGGACGCCATCAACTGTGAAAAAACGTAGATGTTGGAAATACAGAATTTGAGGAGGAAAGTCAATGCGCCGCAAGACCGTCACCTTCGCCCTTTTTGCAGGCCTGCTGCTGGGCATGAGCCTGGCACCACTGCTGAGCCGGGCCAAACCGGCCATGATTCCGGCCACCTTTGCCGATATTGCGGAAAAAGTCCGGCCCAGTGTGGTCAACATCAGCAGTGTCAGAATAATCAACAGTCCTTTCAATAATTATAATCAATTCAACGATCCGCTGATGCAGGAATTTTTCCAGCATTTTTTTGGGCCTAATTGGTCGCTGCAACAGCAACAGCCGCAAAAATCAGTGAGTTTGGGTTCCGGGGTCATTGTGGACAGCAAGGGCTACATCCTCACCAATTATCATGTGATTGACAAAGCCAACGAAATCATCGTCAAAGTGAAAGATGGCAAGGAATATCAGGCGGTGGTGGTGGGCAGTGATCCCAAAACCGACCTGGCGGTTATCCGCTTAAAGCATAAAGCCCACTGGGTGGCGGCTGATTTGGGAGATTCCGATCAGGTTCGCGTTGGTGACTGGGTCCTGGCCCTGGGCAGTCCCTTTGGTCTGGAGCAGACGGTTACTTCAGGGATTATCAGCGCCAAAAGCCGTACCATCGGGCAGGGCCCTTATGATAATTTTCTACAAACCGATGCCAGCATCAATCCCGGCAATTCGGGCGGGCCCCTGGTGAATTTGGACGGCCAGGTGATCGGGATCAACACCGCTATTGTCAGCCAGTCAGGAGGGTCCATTGGCATAGGATTCGCCATTCCCATCAACATGGCCAAAAAAATCTATCAAGACCTCATCTCAACAGGCATGGTCCGCCGCGGGTGGCTGGGCGTGAACATTCAGAATTTGACGCCTGCGTTGAGCAGTCATTTTAAATTGCCGGCCAACACCCGGGGCGTGCTGATTAATGCGGTTTTCAGAGGCGGTCCGGCCGACCGGGCCGGGATCAAACCAGGGGACATACTGGTGACCTTCAAGGGGCATCATATCGCCACGGATAAAGATTTATTGCGCCTGGTAGCGCAGACCAGTGAGGGTGAGAAAATTACAGTGACCATTTTTCACGATGGTGCAGTCAGAAAGCTCAAGGTCAAGATGGGCGATCTGGAGAAAGCCCAGAGAGCCCGGAACACCAGCCGACAAGCACCGGCAGCACGGACTATTCCCGAGTCCAACAGTGCGCTGTTGGGGTTGGAAGTGGAAGACCGTCCGGCCGATCAAAAGGGCGGCCATAGCGGCGTGGTGATCGTCAGCGTGGAGCCGGGCAGCCCGGCCGAAGGCGCCGGGTTGTTGCCCGGCGATGCCATCCGTGAAGTGAACCGCCAGCAGGTTAATAATGCCAAAACCTTTAATACCCTGGTCGATCGCCTGAAACCGAGCGACGATCTTTTGATTTTGCTGGAACGCCATGACTATACCATTTATGTGGCCATGAAAATTCCCCGACCTTGAAGGCGCATGCTTCCACGTCAGAGGCGTATAAGTGAAGTTGCGGGCATCACTTCAAACAATGAGAGGGGGCGCTAATGCGCTAAAGCTCTCCCGTAAAATGCCGAATCTTCAAAAATAAACCGGAGCCCCGGCTTTGGTAAAGTTGTTTTTTCTGGCCGGAAAACCGGAATAAAGGAGCGCTTTATGAATGAGCCAAGTTACAAAGTTTGGGCCGACATCCCGTTAAATCGCCTTTATATCGTTTTGGAGGGATTTATGCCGTTGGACATGCTGAAGGCTGCGGCGGATAAGGTGATTGCGGAAGGGGATAAACTGAAGCCCGGTTTTCATGTGATTAATGATATTTCCCGCATGGCCACTACATCTCCGGAAGGAGCGGACCACATCAAGCGGGCACAGGCGCATTTAAAGGAAATAGGCGTGGCCCGGGTCATTCGCATCCTGTTGCAGGAAAATACGGTCACCAAGATGCAGTTCGACCGTACCTCCAAGGAGTTTTACCAAGCCAATGTCGCAAGCAGTTTGGAAGAAGCTGAAGACATCTTAAATCATTCGGAGTAGTTCTTTTCAAACCGGTTAACCTGAACCTAAATCCACCATCTGATTTTTTCTTAGTCTGCCCGCCCTTGGCCAATTTTCTTTTTCGGGCTTAAATTGGGACTCGACTCGCGCTGACCGCGAGTACGTCCCATAGCCCTGTTTCTAAAACCTTTGTTAGCATGGGTGATGCCCGGCGGGCTTCTCGACCCGTAGCGGCCGGGCACCAGTCCAAAGCCCGAAAAAAAAAATCGGCCAAGGGCGGGCCACTTACCATCCAAGTGAAATGACTTTTTATGAATAGCGTTGTACTAAAAATATAATTCGAAATTTGACGGTGGATTTTGGCTGAAGGACAAAGCTTGACAGCACCCGATGATCACTCTATAATTTGCACCATCATCCGGCCCGGACGTAGTGTCCGGGCTTTGTTTTCAAAATAAAAAAACGCCTTGCCTGCCATTGGGTGCCTGAACAAGCGTGACTTTGCTCATGACTAAAGCACCTTGCTGTCAGGAAGGTAACAGCGAGGAGCATGATGGATCACAACGGGAATTTCTATTTCACTTCTGAATCGGTTTCTGAAGGCCACCCGGACAAGGTTGCCGATCAAATTTCAGATGCCATACTCGATGCCTGTCTGGCCAAAGATCCCCTAAGCCGGGTGGCTTGTGAGACACTGGTAACCACCCAGACCGTGGTCGTGGCCGGCGAGATTACCACCAAGGCCCATTTGGACGTCAATGCCATTGTGAAAAAAGTAATTACCCAGATTGGTTATAATAACCCAGCCCTTGGCTTTGACCATGAAAACTGCACCATCATGACGGCCCTGCATACCCAATCACCGGATATTGCCATGGGGGTTGACCGTGACGGCGCCGGTGATCAGGGCATGATGTTTGGGTATGCCACCAGAGAAACGCCGGAGTTGATGCCCCTGCCCATCATGCTGGCCCATAAACTGGTAGCCCGGCTGACCAAATTACGTAAACAAGGTAAAATCGCTTATCTCAGGCCTGATGCCAAGTCGCAGGTGTCCGTGGAATATCAGAACGGCAAACCGGTCCGCGTGGATGCCGTGGTGATCAGCACCCAGCATGCGCCTACGGTTAAACAAGCCACCATTAAAAAGGACATTATCGCGCAGGTGATCAAGGCCATCATTCCGGTCAAGTTTTTGGACAAGAACACCAAGATTCATGTCAATCCCACAGGACAATTCATCGTGGGCGGGCCTCATGGGGACACGGGCTTAACGGGCCGGAAAATCATTGTGGACACCTACGGCGGCATGGGCCGCCATGGCGGCGGCGCTTTTTCCGGGAAGGATCCCTCCAAGGTTGATCGCAGCGCAGCTTATATGGCCCGCTATGTAGCCAAAAACATCGTGGCCAGCCAGTTGGCCGACCGCTGCGAGGTGCAATTGTCCTATGCCATCGGGGTGGCGGAGCCGACCTCGGTCATGATCAATTGCTTTGGCACCCAGCGTATCCCTGAAGAGCGCCTGGCTGCCTTGGTTAGGAAAACCTTTAACTTGACACCCAAGGGGATTATTGCCCATTTGAATCTACGCCGCCCGGTCTATCAACAAACGGCATCCAATGGCCATTTTGGACATAGTGGTTATGCCTGGGAAAAAACGGACAAAGCGGCCAGCTTAAAGACTGCGGCGGCACCTTACCTTAGCCAGACAAAACGGAAATAAAAGAGCTGCCACGCGCCTACCCTATGGGCGCAGGCAGCCGCAAAGCGCGCGACATAGGGATTGGTCGCGACCGTTCCCTACAACATGACCTATGTTTTTATTCCGGCTTGGCCGGTTTAGGATATGTACCCAACACATTAATTTTTACTTTCTGGTGTACTGGTGGCAAGGGCACGGCGTGCCCCTGCCACCAGTACCAAATCCGAAAATTTACGCCCAACGATACAAAAACGCGGATCTTATTAATACGGAATCTAACCCGGCGGAGCTGGATAAGATTCTGTAAATCTGGATTATCTATCCCGAGCGGATAAATATATAATCGGGACGCCTTCAGCTGTGCAAAATCTGTAGATAATCCAGATACAGACTCTAACTTGCAAAGGAAGTTTATGACTGGGCTACTGAAACAAAGTGCATGCAGGGGAATTGTATTGTTGGGGGTTGTGGCTCTGGGGTGGTGGCCGGTCTTGCTTCAGGCTGAAGCAGCAGCAACACCTGCGCCAACAGCGGTCGCCGACCCTTCCCAACTCCTGGAAATGGGACCAGTAGGCCAGGCCCGGCAAGAAAGCCCCCCACCTGTAAGCGATGAATTGATTTCTCCTGAAACCGGAATATCCCCAACCGGCGATCAGACACCGGCCATGGCGGTCACACCCTCACCTACCCCTGCCACGATGCCTTCGGCCATATCTCCCAAGGTTATCCACGCGATTCTGTTGTCTCCTTATTATTTCTCAGCCTATTTGCCTCAGACCGACCGCACGGAACTTGACCTGGGGCTGCTGCTTAGCCAGCATCCCGGCCTTAATGTATCCCTGGCCTGGGGAGCCACCTCGGCGATAATGGCCTCGGCCCGGCTGGCCGTGCAAGGCGCCAGTTATACCACGGGCCTGGGCTTGTTGTTTGCCATGCGGCAGGAGGAATATTCTGAGATTAAGCCTGCGCTGGCCTTGTCGGCCCAATGGCGGGGACAGAATTTTCGCACCAATGACGAGGCCAGAAACACCATTTACCGGGGCAACCGATTTAACCTGGGCATGGTGGCTTCCAAAGACCTGGGCGGCCTGGCCATGAGTCTTGGAAGTGATCCTGCTTTTGTTGATTTTTTACATTTTTTCACGGTTCATGTAGAAGCCCTGGGTGAATATCAAACCGGCAGAATCGGCGTCATGGAAGACGGGCTGAGCCGGGTGGAGTTTGGTGTTGCCGGCACACTGGAAATCACCTTGGCGCCGAGACGTATTTTTCTGGCCTTGACCTATCAATCCCTTTCCGACTGGCTCAATGAAGATGACCGTTATTTGGCGGTTCGTTATTATCCTCGCGATGATTTTTCCCTGGATTTGGTGGCCGGTTGGCTGGGACCTGAGGCTGTGCTCAACCTGGGGTTGGGATGGCTGTTTTAACATGGCCTTGGTCGAAAACCGGTTTTTCTAATACCCCGTGGTCTTATCAGCATTTCTTTATCTTTTTACTATCCAAGTTGCGTTCAACCCTGTCCTTTACCAAATAATG
>CAYVTN010000028.1:0-7388 GCA_964454395.1 uncultured bacterium
TTGCCAGTGCAGCCAAGGCCCGCCGATAGTCATGCCCTGGGTGACAGCAGGCTAAAGGATCTCCAATGGCCATTGCCAGTGTAACTTAATCGTTGGAATAGTTAATCGGGAAGACAACCTTTGAAAAACAGGATTGTAGGTACCTTTTTCAACTTGAAAAACGGTATTTTTCAGAGTATTAGCCAGTGCCTCCAAGATGTGCCAAGGCGCCCAAAAAACCTTTATTGACAAGTTTTTTATGGTATTCCCCCAAGTCTTCCATGGCAGCCCTGTTACCCAATGTTTGAGCGATTCACCACTCAGCTTAAAAAACACCAGAACCAAATACACTGCAATGAGTCTCACCAGGGGTAAGGTATGCAGGGTGTGCCCGTTCCAGGCAGCCAAACGCTGGTTTACAGTCTCAACATAGCCGGGAGCGACCAGCACGATATGCAGGTTGCCAATGGTCATGGGGACATCCAGTCTTTCTTCCTGTTTAACCAGACCGGACACGGCCTTGGGGCCAATTACGGCCAGTGATGTTTGGCCTGAACGGCTAAAAGGCACGGCCATGGTGTGGTCCTGGTAAACCACAATGCCGCCCCATCTGATTTGGATATCCTGAAGCTGATCAGCATAGCCGGCCAAAAACTTTTCCACCAGGGTTTGTAAATGCCGGATGGTCTTGTTTTGCATATAGACATAGACGATGGTTCTGATTTGGAATAACAACCCCAACAACCGTTTGAAGGATTTTTCCCGCGCCGTTAGGCTGGATTCGTCTGGCATTTGGGCCGGATTTCGACTCTTGGGAAGAAAGGATTGAAGGGCGAATTTTCGCTGTTCCCGGCTAAGCCATTTTTCCAGAGCTGTCTGTTTCTGGGTTAAAAGTCTGAAGTAGGGATTGAGGATATCCTGTTTGGTCAAACGCGGCTTCAAGGCCAGGCAGGACACGCCTTTTTCCCGCAGGGCCTTAAGCACACCGTCGGTATGGAAACCACCGGTAATCAGAAGCGCGATGTTCTGGTTTTGCTGCTGCATGCGGGCCAGCATATTGTCCACAAAAGCCCGGCTGCGCTCATCAGCCACTTGATAAAAGCTGGCCGCTTCCTTCAGGAAATCGTCGAGTTGGTAAAGATCAGGCGTCAGAACCTGGTCCGGCAGAGATTGCCTTTCCCTGTCTTGATGCCGGTTGATAAAATCCACAAAGGCTTGCACTTTATATTGATCGCGATGGGCGCGAAACAAAGCCACTTCGTCCGGTGCGGCTGAGATGTTCAGCATTTTTTCAATCACCGTGATCCGTTTGAGTTGCTCGTCCAAGCGCTGTTCTTCAGGCCTGGTGTAATAGGTTGTCCTTATCAAGTCCTCCAGATGATCCAGTTCAGCGAACAAGGCTTCAGGATTGGCCTTGGGGTCATGAGGTCCGTGCTTAAGGTAGGCTTCCAAATTAGGAAAAGCATCCAGGCTCATATTTAACTTCCGGGCCAGCCGGGACAGAAATGCCGTGTACGGCGACAAGGGTGCTTGCCCCAGCCGGAATTTTTCAAACTGAGCATCAAGCCGGCGCAAGCGCTTTGAATAAATGGCGGGCTTCAAACGGTTCAGGGCTTCGCGCAAATCATAGCAATAACCCAGGGCTTCATGGCTGAGAAGCATGTCCACTGATTTTTTATTTTCAGCATACAGGCCGGGGTCTTCGATGCCTTCCAAGCGTATGGGATTTTTGCCCGTGGCCGCGCAATATTCAGCGCCCGTTAGTTTCCCCTGCCTCACAAAATAATCACTTACTTCTTCCCTGATTTTTTTTAAGGGAAAACTTCTGATTTCGGTAGCATTAATGGGTTGGCTGCTGCCCTCCACGGCCACCAGGTTCAGATCCTGTTCTTGGCTCAACTTTTCAATGAGCTTGGCAATATTCATCTGCACTTCGTAGTTGCAGTGCAGGTCCTGAATAAGAATCACCAGCGGCCCTTGATGGCGTTCGTATTTAATGATCGTGGCCAGCTTCGCGGGAATATAAATATTTTTTTGATGAAATAAAATATGCGGCAACCCTGCTGTTAAAGCGGCGCTGTCAAAGGTCCAACTTATAATGGGCATAAGAAAAGTTAAGGTCATCACCAAAGTGATGACCTTAATGAACCGCCGTTGACTTTGGTTTTTAAAGGTCAACTTCATGAGCGCGTCCCCGGTCACAGTTTAGGAGAGAATACCAACCATCATTATCAGCAAATTATATCAAGCCATTTCATTGGCTCAACAAATGATGCAGCAGAACGATCAGAACTTAAAATTTTACAAAGAAATATGTTTCATTCTGATCTTATGACCCAAACCGCTAAATTGCACAAAATATTTGGCAATAATTAAAAATCGTTATTTTATAACAATTTATCTCAACTCATGCCGACTGATATGGGGTAAAAACTTTTGGCCGGGGCGGGATTTTTTCATTTTCAAGGATTTTTAGGATACGCATGATCAATTGGCGTATCTCCGTGTCTTTCCCTTCTCCGGCTTTAAATCGCCGTCCCAGCAACCGCAGCCGTCGGGCTATCGCCTCACGGTTTTCCCGGCTTAATGTGACCGAAGGAGAACGCAAGCCATGCAGGGTTTGCCGAAGCAAAAGGCGCAGGTCTTGAGCCGGTGCCGCGCAAAGGCCTAAGGAATAAATCATGCTTTGGAAACGCCGGATGAGTCTCTCCTCCTGTTTTGGCTTGTTAGCATTACTCATGGCCGCCCATAAAAGAACCCGTCCTTCCAAGGTCAGAGCGCCTTTGCCGTTCAAACAAAAGGCGGGGATGGTCACCACAAAGGTTTTGGCTTCCTGGTTAAAGCGGATAAGGCTTCCGCCGCGGATAATAGCCATCACAAGGTTGCGCCGCGTTGAATTGATGTCCGCCACCCATTGGATTTGAACTTGTTTGTCCACCAGGCTGGTTAAAAAAGCCGGATGATCAATACCATACTTAAAAAACAGCTGCTGCAATTGATCCGCGGTTGCTTCGGGGAGCGGTTGGGTAAAGCGTTGATGATTTCCGGAAATGTCAGGCAAGAGCATTAAAAAATACAAACCGACTTTGACCAACACATTCTTCACCCCAAACCAAAGCGCACTGTCTCCGGTCAGGATGGAATGATTGACGCCGAATCGGCGAACCAACCGGTCAAAGGGTTTGGTCATCATCACCGGCTCAGCATCCTCTTCTTTTTTGGCGTTTATTTTGGCCATAGCCCTTGGCTGGAACAGGCGATTGATAATATAGGTGCTGAGCAGTTTAACCATGCGCTTACGCGGGAATTTTCCATCAGCGGGATCGGGAAATTTGTTGCCATAACGGAGTCTAAGCAAAAAGTGAAAGTCGGTCATAAGCACAACTCTGTCTTTACAATCAGGATAACGATTCAAGAGCCGTTTTTTAATTTTTTGGCTGGCCACGACGATCAGATCGCTCTTTTTTAATTCTTCGCCGGTTATTGGTTTGCTTCTAAAAGCAAAGAGACTGTATTCATCGACAGGAATATCTCCATGACGCTTCATCTCATTATAGTCTTGATAAATGCTTATTTCATACTCCGTTTCGCTTTCTTTTAACCATCCACCGGAAGTGACGGTGATATTGTCCTTCCCCTGACGATTAATCTGATATTGAGCAAGGAGCTCCGCCAAAGCACTACGGTTGCGGTTGGCAAGGCAAACAAAACAGAGATTGACCTTCTCATTATATGCAATGGCATTGGCAATGCGATCAATCAAGGGCTGTTTGGGAGCCAAGAGTGAATCCACACCACTTTTGAATGCCCTTGCCGGTGTAAAAAGGATCGCCTTTATCTTCGTCCCCCAATCCTCGTTTAATTTTGAACCCAGCCGCTTTACCAGGGCCTTGACTTGGTATTCATTATCAACGTGCGCGATTATCCAGTGTGGCATGATATCGGCTTGGAATAAATTTTCCGGCATCGCAAATTCCGCACTACCGTGATTTCGGGGCATGACCACAACCTCTTTGGACACGCCGGCTACCATGGCCTGGCCAATGCTCATCCACTGTGCGCACCGGGCTTGCAGTTTTTGCTGCGCTGTCCATGGCCGAGGCTGACTATACTCGTCTTGATTTTGGCTCAAAAAGCGGTCCAAGGCTTCAATCTTGTGTTTAGAATGATCTTTTACCCAAAATCCCAATGGTTTTAAAATCGCCTGTACCCTTCCCATAAACGCGGGTTGCTCAAAAATGCTGTGCAGCGCCATTTTGGTTTGATGCTTTTGAAACAAGGCTTCCAGAGGCGTTGGATGGCCATAGAGCAATTGAAAATAAGGGTTAAGGCGGTCATGTCTGGTGAGGGCCGGGGTGATTAAAACCGTGCTGATCCCTTTCCGACGCAGTGCTTCCAGGACAGCGGCTGTATGATAGCCGCCGCAGACCAAAATCGCGTTTGTTTGACCATTGGCCTGCATTTTTTTCAACAAATGTTCGGCAAAGGCTGTGCTGCGCCGGTCGGCCAGGCGATAAAAGGCTTGGCCATGGTCAAGGGCTTGGCTCAAAATAGTGACGGCCGGCGCCAGATCGGCTTCGTCCAGTGTAATCCCATGGTTTTGGGCTAAATTCACAAGGGTATGGCAGAGAGAGGCTGCATTTTGATCAAGCCGGCCAAATGCCTTGAGTTCCAAGGGCGTGGCTGAAATATTGATTATTTTCTCCACCAAATCCAGCCAGTCCCATGCTTGCAGGATAATTCTTTCCTCGGGCATGGTGGCCAGACGGTTGGCCATGGCTTTTTCCAGCCTGGTGAGGTCACGAAAAAGGGCTTCAGGCGCAACCCCATGAGGATCGCGGCCGTATTGCTCCAGGCCGGCATAACTGCCCAAAGATAAGCCCATACCCTTGGCTTTGGCTGTAAGCTTACGGCAATAGTCAGGCAGAAGCAGATGCCCTTGATGGTATTGCCCTTTCAAGCGATCCAGATTCCTTAAGGGAAGACTGCAGACCCGGGCCTGGATTGAGTCCAGGGCCGCCTTGAAATCCGCCAGGCCGCCTAGATTTTCGTTGTTGACGATATGTTTGATCTGCGCCTGGCTGGCATGAAAAAGGCCGGGATCATCAATTCCTTCCAATTGGATGGGATCACTATTTAGAACCGAAAACAATTCAGCCCCTGTCAGCCGGCCTTGCTGCATCAGAAATTCACTGACTTCTTCCTTCAGGCTGCGTATGGGAAAGCTTTTTAGTATGCTGGTATCAATGGTGGAAAAAGCCCCCTCTTGGCCTACCAGTTTCACATGGTCATGACGAACCAAATAGCCAATAATAGCGGCAATATTTTTTTGCACCTCATCGTTGCAATGGAGATCTTCGATATAAAAAACAGTCCTGGGGCCAGCTGGTGCAAGGCGGCGAATGGCCCCGTATTGGTTGGGTAATTTAAGCGGCTGGCCGTGAAGGGAAAACAGGCTTAATGGTGAAGTACCGGCGGGTATGTCAAAAGCCCAACCCCAAGCAGGCCACAGCATGCTCAAGCTTATGAGCAAGCTTATTATTTTGAAATAAAAACCCTGTCTCGTTATGATCATGAATATGATTCCTTGCAGAAAATAATTTCCGCATCAATCATATCAAAGAAAAGGCATGCCCGTATAAAAAGGCCTTATTTAATATGCATTTTTCCAATCATTGCAGAAAGACCATGTGAATTTGCAACAAAAGGGTTTTAATTTTTTACAAAATCCGGTTGATCAACCTTTACTGATATTGAGCCAAAATGGAAGCCACCATGTCCTCGTTCAACGCTTGATCCACTAAAGGTTGTGTTTTTAGCATAGGCCATTGCTCTTCATAGCTGGGACGGTTGTTTTTATAAATTACGCCTAAAGGTATACGATCGCCCCATTCATCAGCTTTGTCCATGGCAGCATGTTTATCCAAGGGATCATAAGCAGGGTCATCGCTAAGATGATAGATCCGTTCTTGATACCAGCTATGGGTATTAATTTTATTAAACGACACACAAGGCTGCAGTACATCAATGAGCGCGAAGCCCGGATGTTGAATACCTGCTTTAATAATCTCCACTAATTGATCACCGCTTCCCGTAAATGACCGCGCCACAAAATTGCACCCTTGACTGATGGCTAAGGACAATGGATTCAATGGATAATTTATTACGCCATTTGGTTGAACTTTTGTTTTAATTCCCAAATCAGATGTTGGAGAAGCCTGACCTTTGGTTAATCCGTAAATACGGTTATCCATAACGAGTAACGTTATATTCAAATTGCGCCGAATGGCGTGGAGAAAATGGTTTCCCCCTTCACCATACATATCGCCATCCCCACCCACAGCCACGACGGTCAATTCATGATTGGCGATCTTGGCGCCCGTGGCTGCCGGCAAGCCACGGCCGTGCAAGCCGTTGAACACATTGGCTTTCAGGTAATGAGGCATCTTGGCGGCCTGGCCGATACCGGAGCACACCATCACTTGCCGCGGTTCCAGCTCCAGGCCAACCAGAGCTTTTTTAAGGGCCGTGAGCATGCCGTAATCCCCGCACCCGGGACACCACGCTGGAACAATACTTTTATAATCAGCGATATTTACCATGGGGCTTCCTCCTATTTATCTTTCAGTTTTTCCAAAATTCCTTTAATCTCCCGCTTCACTTCATCGCAAAGAAAAGGCCTGCCGTCATAACGCAAGATCAGATGATCAATGCAAATCGATGTGGCCCCGCGCAGCACATGCGCCAACTGGCCGGTGGCATTGCCTTCCACCATAATCAGGGTCTGATAGCTTGTCAGCACACCGCTGACTTCCGTTTCATTGAGCGGCCAGCATTGTTTGAAATAAATCAGGCTCACTCCCATACCTTCCTGCTGCAGCATCTCCACAGCCTCGCGGCAAGGGCCATAGGAAGAGCCCCAGCAGATTACCCCAATCTGATCGCTCTGTCCGATGACTTCGGGCATGAGCATGTCCTGCTCCAGGCCTTGGCGCTTTTTCAGACGCTTGTCATTCATTTGAATGCGCACGTCAAGGTCCTCGGTAAGATGCCCATCCTCGGTATGTTCATCACTGTCAATAATCACCACACCCTCTCCCTTGCCTGGAAACGCGCGGGGTGAGATACCGTCCGGGGTTAATCGATAGCGCTGATAATCCGCATCAGGCTTGACCAGCTTACCGCGGTCTATACCAATTTTATTTGGATCAAAAGGCGTTACATTGTTATACCAATCGGCAAGATACTGATCGGTCAGGATAAACACAGGAATTTGGTAGCGATCGGCCAAATTAAAGGCATGCATGGTCAGCTCAAAGCAGTCCTGATGGTGACCAGGGGTTAATACCACCTTGGGAAATTCACCATGCCCGGCATGGATCACGAATTCCAAATCACCCTGTTCTGTC
>CAYVTN010000028.1:7398-15211 GCA_964454395.1 uncultured bacterium
GCCGGACCGGGCCGCTGGGCATCGACCAGCACAGCCGGACATTCGGTTATGCCCGCCAGACTAATGGCTTCCACCATCAAGGCCAGACCACCGCCGGACGTGCCGGTCATGGCGCGCACCCCGCTGCTGGAGGCACCGAGCACCATGTTCAAGGCCGCAATTTCGTCTTCCGCTTGTTCCACCACCAAACGGGCTTCATCCATGTGGTGGGCCATGGTATCCATCACGCTCGTGCTGGGGGTCATGGGATAGGCTGAATAAAATTTACACCCTGCTGCAATGGCGCCAAGCCCAATAGCCTGGTTGCCATGAAGCACCATGCTCTTGGATGCATTGGCAGGCACCGGGGCTTTAAAGCGGCCATGCCAGGCACTATCGCTTACAAAGCCATGACCTGCATCAAAGGCCGCTTTGTTTTCATCGATAATGTCCTGTCCCTTTTTGGCCAGTATTTTTGCAAACAGATCTTTAATCGGTTCCACCGGGCAATCAAGCATGCCGGCCAGCACGCCCAAATAAAGGCTGTTGGCCAGCACTTCCAGCTCCTTGGCCGGTGCGTAAAGGGCGCCCGCTTCCAAAGCCAGCGCCTGGGCGCAGATGTTCTCAGCCTTGATCTTCTCCTGGTCATAAATGATCACCCCGTCGGCGCTCATGTCCTGGCAATGCTCACTGAGCGTGAGTTTATCAAGGGCAATAAGAATGTCGATGCCGGAACGCATACTATAAATCGGATGGGAAGCCAAACGAACCTGGAAAAAATTATGACCCCCGCGAATGCGGGATTGGTAGGACTGCAAGGTGGAAACATAATAGCCCATGCCCAACAGGGCCTGGGTCATGGTTTGCCCCAGGGTCTGCATGCCCTGACCGGCTTCTCCGCCAATAGTAATTACAATATCATAGGAATCAGGCATAGGTGTCCTCGCTTATGGTTGGAATAAGGAAAAATCAATTGGCAGAATTATAAGCGAACGGGGTGGGATATAAAAGGTTTTTATGGGGAACTTTTCAAAGCCATTTTCACCGGGAGGCGGGCCCCCGTCTCCCGGTGCCTACTTCTTGATGTTTTCCCAAGTTTTAAAAATTAATATTGCAACTGAGCACCACATTTGTCAGCACACTGTCCGGATCGCGGGTAAGGGTGTGTTCGCCCCGGAGCTGGAGGGCCAGCATTTTAACCACCTGGGCATTGAGGGTAAGCGTATAGGACTCCTGGTGGGTGCTTACTTGTCCCCAGGATCTGGCCAATTTGGCCGCAGCGTCCAGGTTAAAAGACGCCCAGCGCATGGTCAGCCCAAGGCCCGGGCTGGCCGTATAGATGACATCTTCGTTTTTTTGCAGGTTGCGGTTGATATCCAGCAGCCCGCCCACATAACTGGACAGCCATTGATTGAGCTTGTAGGTCACCTTGAGCTCCCCATGCTCGCTTCTGGTAAGTAGCGTCCCATAGTTGTTTAACTGGTCAATGGTTTCAATGGCCTGCGTGCTGCTGGAAATGGGAAAAGCCGTGCGGGTGACCGCTTCCGGACTGGAGCCGTATTGTTCCTTGACGGTTACGTCCGCCTTGGCATCCAGACGCCACTGATCAGCCGGTGAGGACCGCAAGTCGGCTTCCAAAGCCCTTACCCGGCCGTGGTTGTCATCATAAGCGGTGTTCGTGGGATTATAATTGCTCCGTTTGGATTCCTCATAGTGCACACCCAGGCTGCCTGACAGATGGCTGGACCAGGCTATGTTGAGTTTGTACGTTCCCGTGCCTGTCTGCTGTTCGCTCTGTATTTTCACGGGCAGCTCGCTTAAGTCCATCATCGTGTTATGGTCTTTGCGCGCTTCCAGTTCATGGCTGAGCGTGGGGCCCATGGCCCATTTAAGCTGAGCCACATCCTGCTCACTTTGGTTGACCGGTTGACCTCCGGCATCGGTCACCGACCAGCGCCGATTGGGCATGATGGTTATCACCAAAGCCGGCCAAGGACGCAAATCCAGTTGCCCGGCTGCGGTTTGAATATCCACGGCCTGGGATGCTGTCCCGATCAACTGATCCATGGTTTCCCAGGTATAATTGCCTGTCAGCTGCGTCTGATCAACCGGAGCGAGTTTGACTTTGCTGTTCAGGGTTCGTGTGGACCCATAAGCCTCATCCCAAACCCAGCGGTTGTCCACGGACCATTGATAGCGGTCGCTGGGCGTCCAGGCGCCGGTCAGCACCAGCGATTGGGTTTGATAGGGGCCCTGGGCTGAGGTGGAATTGGCATCCGGCGCGACTACCGCGATATCATAAAGTCCGTTCAAGTTGAGCCAGCTCAGGTTTTTTGATCCCAAAGCCAGCGAAAGCTTGCGCGACTGCGCGCCCGGCCGGTCGGAAAGCTGCCCTTCCCTCAGCTCGGTTTCCGCCTGCACCGTGGCTTCCCAGAAATCGCTGCCATAGCCCACTGTGCCGGTATGACGTCTGGTGGTATAGTCTTTGAGTAGCTCAGGATCTTCATTGTGATCGTACATCTGGAAATAGAGATAGCTCAGCCGGGGCCATTGCTTCAAGGCCGCCTCGGCTTTGATACTCGCCTGGACCGTGGTTTCCCTATGCTGATCGAGCAGATAATCCTTGAAATCCCAGTCCCCTGTCAGGCCCACAGACGGTCCCAATTTCATATCCACTTGCCCGCCATAGAACAGTTGATCCTGCCCCTGGTCAAGCCCGCCGATCATGCGGTATTCCGGGGTGGAACGTTCATAATGCCCTTTGATCCTGGCAGGCCCCACGGTGGACTCAACCGTGCTTTTAATGATTTGGCCCAAATGAACATCGTCCGGTCCGGCCAAGAGATAGCGGCTTGACGCCCAGTCGAGCGTCGCCTTGCCCCAGGCAGGAGGCGCCCATTGTAAGGCTGAGCTTAGCACCAGATGATCATAAGGATTGGGCGTATTGGCATCGCTGTCCGGCGGCTGCTCGTGATCATAGGCTGCGGCAGCAGCCAAGGTCAGGCTCTTGCCGGGCTTAATCCAAAATCTGGCTGCGCCCAGGGGACCATTGCGGCCGGCCTGCTTGCTTTCATAGAGCACTTCGACTTGGGTCACATCATCTATCACTTTGGACAAAAAAGTGATGCTTCCTGAAAAGTAATCCATGCGGTAATCCGTGCCCTTGACCATCACTTGTTTGTCCACGCGAACCTGCTCGGACCCCTCCACCACCTGGCTGTTTTTCAGGTAATACGGCCCCTGGGTCCGGTTGCCAAAGAAACGTTCATAGTGAGGCGTCCCGCGTCCCGCGCCGGCCAAGACCGTCAGGCCCCATTGGTCCAGGTTGATGTTGAGACGCCCGCCGGTCAGTTGGCGATTATCCAGCACCAAGGTGGTTTCAGGCAAAGAGGCATTAAAGTCACCTAAAAATAGATCCCATTTCTCATGGGTAAAGAGCAAACTATACTTCTCTTCCAGCGATTGGTCGGACTGATAAAACTGGCCCTTGACCTTGATGCTGTCATTGAGTTTGCCATTGATGGTAAGGTCCAAGGACTCCTGCCGATTATACCCATCGCTGTAATATTGCCCGCTATTGCTTCCTTGGCTGTGACGATAGCTAAAGGTGATGGTTTTCCTCCCTTTGATCTCCAGCGCCGTGGCCTCGGCACTGTTCGGTTCTGATTCCTTCACTGGTGTAACCATGCCCTTATCCACAAAATCAGCAAAGGGCGTTATACCGGAAGATT
The DNA here is from genome assembly GCA_964454395.1 of uncultured bacterium. Taxonomy (GTDB): domain Bacteria; phylum Oederibacteriota; class JAAXVQ01; order JAAXVQ01; family JAUVAV01; genus CAVQBK01. Next base: position 11,109 of record CAYVTN010000028.1, read on the forward strand.
CAACCTCTTTTTCCGGCGCAACTAAAATTTTAATGGCTGCTCCTTTTTCGGTTTCCTCACGGATTTTTTGAATAGCGTCTGCATCCTGCACGGTTTTCAGTTTTTCCAGCACATCCGGGCTGGGGATGGTCAATTTAACGCCCGGATAGATCAAGTCAGGATTTTGGATAAAGTTATACTTTAACATTTCAGGCCACAGAAATGGGTCATGTAAGGCCCATTTGGCGATATCCCACAAGGTGTCACCAGGTCTGATCGTGTAGCTGTAGAGTACTTTTTCCTCTGTTCTGCCGACCAGCGTAGTGCCTTGAGCTTCAAGTAATGCTTTTGACCCTGGTGATGATTTCTCCCATGCAAAACAAGCGGAATCAATGATGACACACTTTATAATCACTAAAAAAACGAGGATAAAAAGACGCTTCATAATTTACTTTAAGCCCGCTGTTTTTAATTGATAAAGAATAATGCGGTTGTGGCCTGAATCCACAACAGCCATCAGGCCTTGAGAATCTACTTTAACGTCAGTAGGGGACTTCAAGGGAGGTGCGGAAAGGGTGCGGATCAACTGCCCATTTTTTTGGTAAAAGCCGATTTGGTCTTTTCCCTGGTCACAAACGATGATGATTTGCTGTTTATACAAGGTTATTCCCGAGGGCATAGCCATTTCTTTTTCATTGCCAAATTGGGAAACAAAATCACCTTCCTTGGTCATGATTTGAATGCGATGGTTGCCTTGATCGGAGATAATAAGCTGTCCAAAACCGTCATCAGCCACATCCACAGGATGGCGCAGGAAGCCCGGACCAAGGCCAAAACTCCCGATTTGAATGATTGGTTTATCAAAACTGTCAAAACAGCAGACGCGATCGTTCTGCGCATCCGCAATCCAGCGTTGATTAAAATCGTCCACCATTATACCCATCGGTATATTGAACTGATTTTTGTCATTGCCCAAGCTGCCCAAGCTATTCAAGTAATCGCCGCGCCAATTGAAACGCTCCACCCGCTGATTGCCTGCGTCGGTTACCCAGACCGACCCATTGCTGAGCGTAATGCCTGTTGGATTGTTAAACTGCCCCTTGCCCTGTCCAAAGCTGCCGAACTGAAAGCGGAAGTCACCGCTCTTGTTGAACACCTGAACCCGCTGGTTGCCGCTGTCCGTGACATAGATCAACCCCTCTTCCCCATCCCCCATGGTCACACCATAAGGATTGAGAAATTGTCCGGTTAAGGCCCCGGCCCGTCCCAAGATGGTTTTAACCTCGGCGGTGATGGTCACCTGGCTTGGTACGGGCTGGGTTTGGACTTCAGGCAACGTGCATGCGGTCATTAAGCTGGTGGATAGCAGAAACAGGGCTATGTATTTTTTCATGTGTTCACCCTCATAAGTGGATGTCTATTTCATAACAAATCTTCTTGCAAGAAATTTCACTAAAACCCCAACCCCACGCTCACCCGGTTGGCTGTATCCAAGGACGCCTTGGTATCGGCGCCGTAATCCAACCCAATCTTATTCCAGACCAGACCCACGCCTATGGCCAGCGCCTCCCCGCTCCATCCCAAGCGGATGGTAAGGGGTTTAAGTCCATAATAGGCCAGACCGGCCTCTCCCTGACCATAGGAAATGTCTTCCAAGGTCTGGCTCAAGGCCACATAAATCATGGTTTCCATCTCAGCCCAGTCATAACTCACACCGGCATTGACCAGCGCCCTACCCAAACTTTCCCGATAGGGTCTGTGCCAGGCCAGCCATTGCCGGTTGAGGTGAAGCCCTGCCACGGCCAAGCGCCATCGCGGTGTCAGACCAACAATAATCCCTGCATTGGCATCCACTCCCCAGGCATAATCCTCGCCCACCTTAAGATGAAAGACCTGGCCTTTGAGCCCCACTATAAGATGATCGGAAAGGTTGAGACCATAGCCCAGGTTAAAGGCGGAGTCAATGCGGAGTTCGTAGGCCCGTTCAAAAGCTTGTTCATTTGTGGTGGGATCAATGATTGGCGCACCGTGGCTGTCAAAGAGCAGGCGCTCATAGGGTTCATTTTGGATGATTAATTGATCAAGCCCCAGGCCAAATAGACCAAGCGGTGTTTGGAAGGCCGCCGTAAGCTGGTAGCCATAACGGTCATAACCGAGCCTTGCCTGGCTCAGTTCCAGACGGGTTTGGGAACCAGCCGCCAAACCGGCGGGGTTGAGGGACCACGAGCCGTCGGTGAGATCAGCAGTACCCAAGGCCACATCGCGGGCATTGAGATTGAGTTGTTGGATGTCCTCGGCAGCGCCTAATAAGGGCAGGAGGATGATTATCGTCATAAGCAGCGTTTTATTCATTTAAATTATAGGTCCCCTCACCTATCCTCTCCCCGGCAATACGGGGCGAGGGATGAATTATTTATAGAAATGAATTAAATAAAATCTACGTTTCCCCTTTTTTTATTGAGCTACCCTTCAGGCATCATGAGAGGCAGGCCGGGGGGACAACTTCGTTCCCTCAGCCTTTAATTCTTTCTCTACCCCTCTCCCCGGATTGTTGGTGGATACCCTCCAGACACCATGGGAGGCAGGATGAGAGGTTCCTATTATTGCCCCCCGGAATGAACCGCCTGACTTTCTTGGTAAAGTTAATCGCCCTGGCAGCACTCGCGCTGCCCATGGCGGCTTTGACCTGAAAACTATAGGGCTTACGTCAACCCATTAGGATTCATAATGAATATCAAGCGCCTCCGTGCCCTGCCAAGCAGTATTGACGCCAAATAACCGGCGATCCCTGTCCAATATACATCACCATACCCTGATTATCAAAGATGATCAACTTAACCGTGGCCGCCATATCTTTAAATTTCAGATAACTTCACCCGGCATTTGAATGGACAACTTGTGTCTCAAAGTAAAGTCCGTATAGTCGCCCTGGCTTCAGAAAGGGCGGCCGACAAATCCGTTCCTTTCACATTTGTTTATCATTTGTTTTCTTTGGCCTCATGGCCTTGTCCAGCAGGCTTTTGTCTTCGGGCGTGTTATAAACGCCTGTCTTTTCAAGGATGGTGGGGGTGATGAAAATGACCACGTCGTTTCTGACCTTGATTTCCTTGCGGCTGGAGAAGAAGAAATCGATCAGGGGGATGTAGCCCAGAACCGGCACGCGGTCCACCTGGGTGACCGTGCTTTCCTTTTTCAGCCCGCCCATCACAAAAACTTCCCCGCTTTTGATGGTAACCGTGCTGTTGGCTGACCGGCTGGAGATAATGGGACTTTTAGTAGGTGACCAACCGGTTAAATTGTTTAAATGAGCGTCAAGATCAAGGGTGACCAGATCCTGGGAAACTATATGCGGGATGACCGATAAGGAAAAGCCGGCATTGACCCAGGAGTTTGATTGGGAGGTGTATAAATTATTGTCAATGTAATTATAACCATCGTTATTAAAGTTTTTGTTGATTGAGGTATGGCTTTGGTTATTATCGGTGCTTGCGCTCACTCCACCGTATTCATTAAGATAAGTGCGGGAGGAGTCACTGGTTGTGTATGAGCGGCTTGAGTTTTCATAATAAATCCTATCACCATCGCTAATATAGGCGCGTCTGTTGTTGGAGGCCACGATCCTGGGGCTGGAGAGCACCTGGCCTTGGCCATTGCTGATCAGCAAACCGATCAGAGAATCCAAACCTTGAATACTCATGCTGCCTTTATAACCATAGCCGATGTTAGTGACCTGATGGTTGCTGTCCAGGCTGTTTTTCTGAACACTAGGACTGTCAACGTCGGCTGTAAAGGGCTGGCTTTGGCGGGTGCTCAGGCTGTTGACCGTGGCCTGGGCGGATTTGAGGATGCTGCGCCAATCCACGCCCAGTTTGGAATCACTGCCATTGTTTAACTCCACGACTTTCATCTCAATGCTGACCTGCTTGACCGGCACGTCCAGCTTGGCAATGAGGGCCTTGGCATTGTCTATTTTGCTTTTGAGATCAGTAATAACCAGGGCATTAAGATCATCATCAATGCTGATGTTTTTAATGAACAGCTTGTTACGGATGAGGTGCACCAATTTATAGGCCTGGGTGTTTTTGATGGGCAAAATCACGGTGTCCAGGCGGAGATAGTCTTTA
>CAYVTN010000029.1:0-14921 GCA_964454395.1 uncultured bacterium
CTTTGCGCCCAAGGCGGGACGGACAGGTATTCGGTGGCCACGTCGGAACTGATAAGGTAAGAAGGTTCGCTGGATTGATTTTTGACAACCTGCACGGTCTTGGTGGGTTTGATGGGATCGTACTGGATCAAGTGAACGGGAAAGCCGCGGCGTTCCAATTCGTGAAGGATAAACCGACCGGCTTCATCCCGGCCGACGCGGCTGACAAAATCCACGCCTCCCCGCAAATGATGCATATGATAAGCAAAATTAAAGCAGGCACCGCCCAAAAAACGTTGTCCCGTGGCGGCGTAAATATCGAGCAGCACGCTGCCCGGCACCAGCACCTTGGATAGGGCAGCCGGAGGATTCATGTTAGTCCGAGCAAAGCCGTCAGTTTTTCCGTCATGGGGGTGGCGCGATTCAATGCTTTGCCGAGCCGGATAATGGTGGGGCCGAACAGTTCGCCTTCATTGGCCTTGCCCTGGGTTTCCACATCGCGCTGAAAGGACGTTTTGGTTTCAGGCGGAAAATCGTGAAGTTTTTTCAAAGTGCTTTCCACGATATCCTTGGGCAGGGCAATGTTCCGGGCCAGGGCCAAAGCGCGGATCTCCTCCATCATCAGGCGCACTTGATGGACCAGACTGGGATCTTCCGCCACTTCACCCAGGGTTTTAGTGTAGGCTGCGGTTACCATACCCAAAGGTGCGATAAAAAGATATTTGGACCAGATGGCCGGCCAGGGATGGTAATGTTCCTCACAATTCAAATGGGCCCGGGTCATCATGGTTTTTAAAGAAGTCAGATTGAGATCCAAATACTTGGGATCAGGGCCAAAAATGAGGGTGTTTCCCCGGCCTTGTTGACGGATCACGCCCGGCGCTTCCTTGTGCACGCCCGCATAAATGCAGGCCGGCAGGATAATGGTTTCAGGCAGCACGTTATGACAGCGTTCCACGATGTCAATGCCATTCAATAAGGGCAGCAGGATGGTGGTGGATTGCAGATAGGGCAGCAGCGGCTTTAAGGCGGCCTGCAAGTCGTAGCTTTTGACCGCCACGATGATCAGGTCCGGCGGTGGTAATTGGCTCAAATCATCGGTGGCCAAGGCAGGATGGCAGACCAAGCTCTGGTTGCCGGGAAGCATGAGGCGCAACCCCTGCTGTTGAATGGCGCGCAGGTGCTCACCGCGGGCAACAAAATAAATATGCTGCCGGCCCGGATGTTTGGTCAAGGATTCGGCAATACGGCCGCCCACAAAGCCGCCCACGCCGCCCAGGCCCAAACACCAGATGGTTTTAATCGAGATGCTCATAAAGGCTGTCCTTGGATCATCATGTGCATATCAAAGCACAGGGCCGCCGGGCTGTCAAGCGTGCTCATCTTCCTTGATGATACTAAGCCAGCCAAGCCGGAAGCAAATGCTTGCAAGGTCTTGCAGGTTGCTGTCTTTGGCGTGGGTAAGGGCACGGTACCTGTCCCGCGAATGCTGGGATGCCGTGCCCCTACGGCTTAAATTATCTACCAATAAACATAGCTGTTGGAAATACAGAATCTAATCGACACCCCTTACTTCGAAAAATAAACCGGGTCTTCGAAAAAAAGAGCTAAGGCCGGAGAGGGAAGCTAACGACACTATAGTATTGCCAAAGAATAATGAAAAGAGGCTGCACAAATGAAAAAATGGTGGAACAACCTGTTTAAGTTTTTGTATATCGATGTGATGGGCATGTTGTTTGAACTTTATTTTTACCTGGTGCTTCGCGGCAAGCTCACCGGCGTTGAGAACATTCCCGAAGGACCCTGTATTTTCGTGTTCAACCATGTCAGTTATCTCGACTTCTGCATCTGTTATCCGCTGTTCAAACACCGCCTGAAAAAAAAGCTCCATTTTCTGGCCAAACACAAACTTTTTGAAAGCCCCTTCTGGAAAAAGTTTCTGGTGCATTCCAACAGCATCATCATTGACTATGCCAACATGAAGTCCGTGAAAAACGTGTTTGTGCAGATGAAAGCCCATTTGGCCCAAGGCGAAATGGTGGCCATCTTTCCGGAAGGCACCCGTTCGGCCGACGGGCGCATCAAACCTGCGGCTGAAGGCGTAGGCAGCCTGGTACTGGAGGCCAATGTACCCATTGTGCCGGTGGGGCTGAACGGCTTTTTCCAGGCCTGGCCCAGGCACCAGAAGCTTCCGGGCCGCGCCCGCTGCCACATCAAAATCGGCCGGCCCATCCAGTGCCAGGGTTCGGCGTTCCAAAACCGTAAACTGGCCAAAGGCGCCATTGCCCATCTGGTGATGCACAAAATCGCCGGACTGGTCAATGCCGAGTATTTGCACACCCCCGAAAACATTGAACCCCTGCTCAAGACCATGCTGGTCAAAGAACTGGCGGCCTGAGCCGCATCATCTCGGGGCAGCTCCGATTTGTGATATTTGTTCAAAACGCAGGGCACCATCGCGGGCCTACAGGTTTCCGTCATTATAAACCGCCAAAATCTCGGAAGTGCCGGTACCAACAAAAAATTCTCCAGGCCTGCTGTTAGCCGGATCGGCCAGAGTGGACGTCTATCGAAAAGGCGGGGACTCCCTGGCGGGCAGGCATTTTCTTTATCGCCTCCATCCGGTAACCGTAAAGGAAGCCTCCCGAAATATGCCGCCTCAGGAGGCTCCGGAAAGAATAATAACCGTAGGAGGATTTTTTTAACCCTGATGGAAAGAACTCCCGGACATCTGATAGAAGTGAAATGGTCGGAAAATAAATTTTCCAAAAGACTGCTTTATTTTAAAAACAACGTTGGTCCAATAACCTGCATGCAGTTACTAGGAAAAACCACCCGGCCCAGGACCAAAACCAAAGAGATGATGTTACAATCCGCCAGTGATTTCTTAAAAAACGTAACCTTCCACTAGCCGCAGCCGTCGATCCGGTTCAAGCCGGGAAGTTAAAACCAGGCCCAGCAATAAAAAAGCCCGCATGAGCATCATGCGGGCTTTTGGTTATTCGATACGAAGGCGGCAGGTTATTTGGTAATAGCCACTTTTTTGGTTTGCACCAGCTTGTGGTCAATATAGACCCTGGCCAGATAAATGCCGGGGCTGATGTTGCTGGTGTGCCAGGTGGGCGTTTGGGTTTGATGCGGATTATAGGAGGCCACCCTGGCCACCAGTTCCCCGGACGCGTTGTAGATCATGATTTCCAGGCTGCCGCTGGTCCAGGCGGGAACAGAGAAGGCCACATGATCCGTGGCAGGATTGGGATAGGCCAGGACTTGGGCCCGCGTTACATGGGTTTCAGTGGCCGTGGCCTGAATCACGGCTGTAGCGCTGGAGGTTGCGGTCACCACCGGGGTGTTGGTGGGTACAGAGGTATGAGTGACGGTGGGGCTGAAGGTGCAGGTCGCTGTCACCGTGAAAGTGGCGGTAGAGGTTGGCGTAGTGGTGGGAGAATAATAAGGCGTGGCCGTATTGGTTATGGTCATGGTGGCCGTGGGCGTGAAGGTCAGCGACATGGTAGGCGTCATGGTGGCCGTAGGTGTGGCTGTGACGGTGAGCGTCCGCGAGGATGTAGCTGTGATGGTGTACGTCGTTGTTGGGGTAGGCGTTTCTGTAAAGGTCGGCGTAGTGCTCGGCGTGATGGTTGCTGAAAAGGTGGTCGTGTCCGTGGCCGTATAGGTGCCGGTCGACGTGAAGGTCATCGTGTGGGTAGGTGTGGCCGTGCCGGTCTCGGTCAGGGTAATACTGGATGTGGGGGTCGCCGTCGGCGTCACCGTGGGTGTAAATGTAAGCGTCGGGGTAGTGCTCGGCGTGATCGTTGCTGAAAAGGTGGGCGTGACCGTGGCGGTTTTGGTAATGGTAGACGTCGGCGTGACGGTCGGGGTCGGATAAGGAATCATGTAATTCTGGGAAAAGGCCGAGCTGTTCATGCCATTGCCGGCAATGGCCGTAAAGGTTTCCCCACTGGTGGTGAAGCGGCCCGCCGCATTAAGCCCCCAGGACGTGCCGATAATGGCCGTGGTGCGTCCCACGAAGGTCAGGCTTCCGCCCGCCACGCCGGTGGAGCGGTCGGACACAAATACTTCCACCACATCGTCACCGCTGGCACAGGTGCCGTAGAGCCAGTCGCTGTTGTGGGAGCCAATGGTTGGTGCAGCTTCATTATTGTTGGCCCCGGCAGCCAGGATAATGCCCTGGCCGCTGAAAGCGCAAATGGTGTTGGTGCTGAGCATCACGTTGTCCGCATAATCATGGGCAATATTGATGCCATCGCCGACACCGGCAATCAAATTTCCCTTGTTCGCCGTGTCCAAACCGATCCAGTTGGTGTAGCTCCAGTTGGTGAGATAAATGCCGGTGCTGAAATTGGGCGAAGTGACGGTGTGGTTGGCCAGCACGCCGATGAAATTAGCAATAATGGTGTTTTCAAAACTATCGGCCAGATAAATGCCATAGGTGCCGGAGCCACAAATCACATTGCCCTCATTGGTATTGGTGCCGCCGATACGGTTGCGATAACTGTTGGCCCAATGTATGGCGTCATTGCTGTTGGGAAGAAATCCGGTACCGTTGACATCGGTACCAAAATAATTGCCGTACACCTTATTATTGAAACCGTATTGTGCTTGAAATCCATAGCCGCCGTTGCCGGCAATCACGTTGCGGTAATTGGTATTGGCCGATCCGATATTGTTGTCCCCGGCATTGATGTAAAAATTAATGCCGTTTTGCTGGTTGGGTATGGTACCGGTGCCGGCCAGGTTGAGGCCGATCCAATTGCCGTAAATATTGTTGTAACGCTGCTGCTCACCGGTAATAGCCCGGTTGAAGGTAATGCCGTGCTGGTCATTGCCGGAAATCAGGTTGCCCTGGCGCAAGGTAAACCCGCTGTTGGCGCCGCCGATCAGGTTGCCTGATCCCGCCTGGATGCGGATGCCCGAGCCCGTGTTGTGCGCTCCCGCAGTGCCCGTAATATCGGTTCCGATCAGGTTGCCGCTGAGCGTATTGCCGCTGCCGTCGAGCACATAAATGCCATGTCCGGTGTTTCCGGAAATCACATTGCCTTCATTGCCGGCCCGGTCACCACCGATCAAATTGCTGTCCGCATAGGCCAGGTAAATACCATTGTTGTTGCCATACACCGTGCCCGTGTCAGGGCAGATGCCGATATAGTTGTTTTGAATGCGATTGCCATAGGGACGGGGGTCGGTGGTGTTGTTGCCGCGCCAGAGATATATCCCGTAGGAACTGTTGCCTGCCACCACATTGCCATAGTTGGCCACAGGCAGGCCGATATAATTCCAAGTCGCCTGGTGAATCAAAATGCCGACACTATTAGGCAAAGGATTGGTCTGGCTGGGATCAACGCCGATATAGTTGCCGGCCAGGCTGTTGTCAAAACAACTGCCGTCGCTGATATAGACGCCGTAATTGGTGTTGCCGCTGATCACATTGCCTTGGCCGGCACCGCGGTCGCCGCCGATCAGCGTCTGCGTGCTGGTGCCGTATAGCTGAATACCCGTGCCGTTGGGCACAGCCAGGGTGGCCAAGCCATTGGTGCCGATGTAATTACCGTGGATATGATTTCCAATGGCATTGTAAATACTTAGGCCGTAGCTGGTATTACCGGAAATGATGTTGTACCCCGAGGAGAGCGTGCCGCCAATGTCATTGGAATGACCACTGATGGACAAGCCGATATTATTGCCCAAGCCGGACGTACCGCTAAAGTTAGTGCCAAAGGCGCAGTTGTAAACGCGGTTGCAGTTGGAAGCCAGGCTAAGACCGTAACCAGTGGACCGGATAAATGCCATGGCCGTGATGGTGCTGCCGTCACTGCCGGCAGCAAAATAAACGCCGTTGCTGCTGTTGTTGCCCGAGATAACCGCGTAGTTGCCGATGATGTTCACCGTAGTGGTTACCCTAAGATAACTGGATAATGAGACCATCATAAAACTTGAATCAAATACTATATTATCCGATTGAACATCGCCGGCAGCATCTAGGACGGCCTGGCGAAAGGACCCGGAGCCGGAATCATTGGAATTAGAAACATGAAACGTGGCCCCGGCGGCGTGCACCAGGGGGGATAACAACAGCAATAAGGCAAGGCTGAGTAACCAGTTGCGCATGTAAGCCTCCTTCGGACGTTTGGATTCTGTGTCGTTAAAATATACGCGTTTAGCGGAGAGGATTTCATTGGCAGGAACGAAAAATTATTCGTCCCTGCCCACTTAGTAAGACAAGTAACGGTCAAAGTTGTTAAAAACTGAATTTCCCAGGGCTTCAGCGAGGGGCAAGCAGAAGGGATCGGAGCTATGCTTTAAAATAAAAGGTAAATTCAACGCTAAAAGCGCCGACCCTTTTCTAGGGGCTTGAACATCGTTTGAAAATCCGCGTTTCTTCTCCCATTTAGGGTGGGGACGCCATTAATGCTCCCCAGCTTGCTGGGGAGAAATTGACTTCTGATCGCAAAGCTTAAAACACTCGGGAGGTTACGCCCTTAAAGGTAATGTTTCCCAGGGGGTATAATGCGTGCTCAGCTACGAACCATAATGCTTATCATCCTTCTATGGCCTGCCCCATGCTGGTCGGCCGTACTGGGCAACAACAATTCGCCTGACAGCACGGCTTCTTTTGCGGCGTCCATCCGGGGTCATATGTTTAATGCCACTGAAAATTTTACGGCTTCCTATATTATGGTCTATGTTGGGAATACCAATACCGCTGGTACCCAGTTGCAAGCTGCGGTTTATCAAGGCAACACCACTTCAGGCTATGCGGAGAACCTGCTGGCCGTGGGTGCGCCTCAGGAAGCTGTGGCAGGCGCCTGGAATGAATTGCCTTTGTCGACCAGTGTGCCCATTGTGAGCGGATCAGCCTATTATCTTGGCATCCAATTTAAATATACCACCACCATCGGCGTCAGTTCCTTTGCCACCTCCCGCTTGCAGCGGGTCTGGTCCTGGAATCCTTTTCCTGATCCTGCTAATGTCTCACCGGCGCTTTCCACATCCACTTTTTGCGTTTATATTGCAGACACGAACGGCACGCCGACGTCAACTTGCACGCCGACCTTTACCCCCACCGCCACCCCTACTTTTACAGCAACACCGAGCTTCACCGCCACGCCGAGTATGACGCCTACCTGCACAGCTTCGCCGAGCGCCACTTTGACACCGACCCAATCCGTCACCTATACATCCACGCCCAGCATGACCCCTAGCCCTACTGAATCAGCAACGTTTACAATGAGTCCCACGCCTACGGCGACCAGGACCAGCACGGCCACGCCCAGTGCCAGCCCTTCGGCAACACCAACGTCCAGCATTACCGTGACCAATACGCCGACCCCAACGGCCACCCCCACTTTCACGGCCACCGTTACCGCCACCCACACCATGACGTCCACCCCGACCATCACCTGGACCAATACGTCCACGCCCAGCACCACCATGACCAGTACGCCGACCCCAATGGCCACACTTACGTTCACGGCCACAGTCACGGCCACCGACACCGTGACGTCCACCCCGACTTTTACTGCCACGGTCACCATTACCTATACCATGCCCCCCACGGCGACCATCACCTTGACCAATACAGTCAGTCCCACCATAACCAATAGTCCCACGGCCACAGTGATCCTGCCATCGCCCAGCGCCTCTTGCACCCAGACCGCCCTCAATACTCCGGATCCGGCGGTTGCGGTTTATCCCAATCCCGCCAATGCGCAGGCCACCTTTCTCTGGCCGGAGCGCCCCGATGGCGGTGGTGAGGTTACCCTGTTCAACACCGCCGGCGAACGCGTACTGCGCCTCACCATGGCGCCGGGACAACAAATGGTCACAGGCCAACTCAATCATTTGGCAGCCGGGTTGTATTATGTGCGCATGACTGTCCGCGACCAGGGGCAAAACAAACCCTATCCTCTGAAAAAACTGGTGATACGGCATTAACCCCGTCCGGACATACGTGTAGGTTACAAGATAAATGAAGAAAAAAATTCACCACTTCCATAATTATTTTTTTGTCTTTCTTGGCGCCTTGGTGGTGAATCCTTTTTATTTCAGCTCTTCCTTCTTAAATATTGGCAAGCACAAAGGCCTTGGGTTAAAATTGGGGCTCCACTCATGCAATGATTTGAGGATTTTGATGATACGTTTTGATCAACCCCATTTTTTGCTCTTGCTTTGGCTGCTGCCGCTGTGGGCGGCCGGCTGGTGGTGGTTTCAAAAGAAGCGCCGTCAGGCTTTGCAGCAATTTGCCGACCATGCTTTGCTGTCCCGTCTAACGGCCCATCACCGGCCCGGGACGCAATGGCTGAGCCGGGTAATGATGGTGATGGCCTTTGGGGCAACGGTTGCCGGGTTGGCCCAGCCCCAACAGGCCGTGATGGGCCGCCAGGCTGCCAACAGGGGTCTTGATATTTTATTCCTGGCAGATTGCTCGGCTTCCATGGGTGCTGAAGACGCTGTGCCCACACGTCTGGAAAGGGCCAAGCGCGCCATGACCTATCTGATAGACCATCTGCAAGGAGACCGTATTGGTCTGATCCAGTGTGCAGGAGAAGCGTTTATGACCTGTCCCTTTACTGATGACAAAGGGGCGCTGCGGCTGGTGGTGGATGCCATGACGACCAACAGCCTGCCTGTGGCAGGCACGGCCCTGGACGAGGGCTTGCGCCTGGGGCTGGACAGCTTTGAGCGTAATGGCGCTAAAAACAGCGTCATGGTGCTTTTCAGCGATGGCGAGGATTTTGGCGCGTCCATAGGCAACAAGCTCAGAAAAGCACGGGCTGAAGGCGTGCGGCTCTACGTGATGGGCGTGGGCACGCCCCGGGGCGTCGGCCTGACCGTTCAGGGCAAGGTGATGAAAGATCGCCGGGGTAAGCCGGTCATTACCAAGCTGAATCAAAAACAGCTGGCCCGCCTGGCTGATGCGGGCGGGGGCATTTACTGGCGTTTGGCCGACGCCGACAACCAGACAGACCGGTTGGTGGCGGAATTGAACCGTTTGGAAAAAATCAAACGCTTTACCAGCGGTTATTACAGATGGCGGCCGCTTTATCCCTGGCTGGCCCTGCTGGCTGCATTGCTGGTGGGCGCCGCGCTGCTGCTCAATCAACAAAAAAATCCCAGACGCTTGGCCAGGACAGCCATGATACTGCTAATGCTGGGCCTGCCGTTGGCCGGCCACAGCGAAAGTTATCGCGGGCTTATGCACCAGGGGCTTCGGGCGTTCAAGCAAAATGACATGATCCACGCCCAGCAGGCCTTTGACCAGGCGCGCCTGCGCAAACCCCAGTCAGCCTTGACGAATTACAACCTGGGCTGCAGCCTGCTGGCCCAGCAGAAATTAATGGAAGCCTACCAGGCATTCAGCCGTGCCCGAACCAGCGCCCATGCCAAACTGCGGCAGGCCGTGTTGTACAATCTGGGCTATACAGCCTTTTATCTTGGTCTGCAACAGGGTGATCCGTCTTATTGGCAGGAGGCTTTTCAGCGCTATAAAGAATTGCTTATCGAGCATCAGAACGACGATGACGCCCGTTATAATATTGAAATCATCCTGAGAGAAATTAAAAAACGCAGCCGCACCACCGCGCCCCAGCAAAGGCAACGCCAGGGGCAGAATCAGGGCCAACAGGAAGGCAGCGGGGCCGACAAGCCGGGCCAGGAACAGGCCCAGTCCCAAGGCCGGCCTGAGCAACAGGCGCCTCCACAGGAGCGGCAGGAGCAAAGTGAGAAGCGCCAGGACCAGGGCCACAAACCCAAAACTTCGGAAGAGCAACAGGGCCGGCGCCAGAAAGGCATGTCTCAGGATGAAGCCCTGCGCACGTTGCGTTCCCTGGAGGCAGAGGAAAATTCCATTCAGAAGCAATGGCCTGATCAGGCCGACACTTCGCCTGAATACAAAGGGCCGCCGTGGTAAGGACGCATGACTCGTGCGCCGGAGCAATTGAACAAATGGGCCAAGTTGAACAATTTGAAAGCTGGGATGTTTCTGAAACCGAAGAGGTCCGAAGCCGCGTTCCATAGGTTCAACTTGCTCCTAAAATCAATAGCGGACAGTTGAAAAACCCGCTAGCTTGACCCCATCCGGGCAACCCTTGCGGGGATTTTTCAGCAGTCTGTTAACGGTTTGAGTTTCCAGTATGATTTAAAAAGGATTGCATTGTGTCTAAGTTTGCCATCATTATCATGATCCTATGGGGAAGTTTTAGTTGGCTGGGACCTTGGACTTGGGCCAAGCCTTCGCCACGAAAAGTCAATCAAGCCATTTATAACCAGCAGCTTAAACCAATGATTGCGCGCGAACAGCAGGAGGTCGAGCTGCAGACCGAGCCCATGCCGGAGACCGCATCGGAACGTTCCTCAGCCAAGCCGGCACCCACACCTGCCAAACGGTCCTTGAAAAAAGCGTTGATCAAAAATTACAGCGTGGCGCCCGGCGCTTCCTCGGACCACGTGGCTCCTGATCCCCTGCAGGGCAATGACGGCTGGGTGGCGGACAATGAAGTCGAGCTGGCCACGGAGCCCATCATGAGTGATGACGCCGATGCCGCAAACCGTCACCGGGCGCCGGTGCTCCTTAATGCCAGCCTGGATCAGGACCAGGTTCATCTGGATGAAAGTTTCACCCTGGAGGTGGACATTACCGCCAGGACGAGCCGGGCCATGGACAAAGTACGCATACCCAAGATGCCTTATTTTGAAGTAATCAACCGATCCCAGACCAGCGGGCCCCTGTCCGTGCACGGCCGGCTTTGGCAGCACCGCCTGATCCGGATGGTCTATCTGGGCAAACAGCCGGGGATTTTTGAGATCAAACCCGTCACCGTCAAAGTGCAGGGCAAGACCTACAGCAGCCGGAGACTGAAGATCCGGGTGGAAGGCACCAGTTCGGGTATTGCTTACCGCCGCCGTTTCAGCGGCGTGGGCAAGCCGGGCGCTGCCCTGGTGCCGGCAGCGCCCAAGCTGGACAGCCCCGGCCATGACGGCGTGGTCTTTGCCGCCGCGGTGGACAGGGAACAAGCCTATGTCAACCAGCAGGTCATGCTGACCATCAAGCTTAAATATCTCAGTGATGAGAACACCAGCATGGTGTATACGCCGCCCATGCTCACCGGATTTATTACCGAACCGCTGCTGCCTTTCAATAAGGAAGAGCAAATTTCCAGCACCAGCCAGAGCCTGTTGGAGCGGCATTACCGTACGGCCTTGTTTCCCATCCGGCCCGGTACTTTTTCCATTGCCATGGGCAAGGCGGTCATTGCCGTTAAAAACAAAGAGAAGCAGTACCTGACCGATGTGATCAGCGTCAGCGTGCTGCCTCTGCCCAAAGATCCCCATGCCCTGCACGATCAACAGAACCTGGTAGGCCATTTTCAATTGCAGGCTCGCTGGCAGGGCGGTGAAGCCATAACTGGCCGGCCGGTCATGCTGGACCTTACGCTGAGCGGCCGGGGTAATCTGAACAGCGCGCCCGAACCAAGGCTGACGGCGCAAGCGGGCAGCCGCATCTATTTGGAAAAAATGGAAGACAGCGTGCAACCGCGGGAGGAGGCTGTCTTTGGCCAGCGTGTGTATCATTACCTGGTGGTTTTTGAGAAACCGGGTGTTTTTGCCTTCAAGTCCGCTGCCCTGCGGGCCTTTGATCCTGAATTAAAAACCTGGAAGACCGTCAGCGCCATGGTGCCCGTCTTGACCGTGCAAGGCCGGCCTCGCACCGAAAGCCAGACCATCACCAGCCCGGTGTTGCCCAGCACCACCTTGGACCTGCGGCCCAACCTGCAAACCCTGGACCGTTCGCTGCTGGAGTTAGCCCCGGGGCATTGGTCCTTCTGGGTGCTGCAGGCCCTGGGACCGTTGCTGCTCCTGGGGGCGTACGGTCTGCGGCGTCGGCAGGACGCCCTGCTGGCAGATGAGCAAGCCTGGCGCCGCCGGCAGGCCTATCCCCAGGCCAAAAAAGCGCTGCGCCGCTTAAAGATCGCCATCTACGACGGCAACGTCCGGATCTTTTACGACGGGCTCACCAAAATCACCGCCGATTACCTGGCTGCCAAATTCAAGGTGCCCAACAGCTATATCAGTGCCGAACGTCTGGCCGGTTATTTTGCCGGCAATGACATTCCCCAGGCCTTGGTGGCTCGATTTAAAGTGGCGTTGACCGCCTGTGAATACGTGCGCTATGCAGCCGTGACCCTGCCGGCCAAGGATATGCACGCCCTGCACAAGGATTTGAAAACCGCGCTGCGCGCTTTTGAAGCCGTCTGGAAGCAAAAGGAAAAAGAACCCCCGATGCTGATCAAACAGGCACTGTGGCTGCTGGTGCTCCTGCCCCTGTTCGGCTTGGACACGGTCTGGGCCCGGAGCGCGGATGCCCGGTTTACCCAGGCCAATGCACTGGCGGAACAAGGTGACCTGGCGGGTGCGGAAAAATTGTACACTGGTTTGCTCAATCAGGATCTTGGCACGGCTCCGGTTTATTTCAATCTGGGCAATCTCTACGTGCGTCAGGGCCGTTTGGGCGACGCCCTGTTGGCTTATGAACGGGCTCATTGGCTGGCGCCGCGAGATTCGGACATGGCCTACAATCTGAAAATTGTGGGGGATCTGGCCAAGATCAAGGACCTTGACTTTTCCGTGCCGCCTTGGCAGCAAGCCTTGCAAGGCCTGTTTCAGATCATGACTGCCCAGGAAATCATGGTCCTGGCCGTGGTGTTTTATTGGAGCCTGATCGGCATGGTAATCTTATGGTTGCTTTGGCCCCGGTCCTTTGGTATTTTAAAGCGCTGGTCTGTGGTGATCGCCGCCTTGCTGCTGCTGACTATCCTGTGGGGTGCAGCCCGTACGGCAGAACCGCTGTGGTGGCAAAGAGCCGTGGTGCTCAGCGACCAGGCGGCCTTGCGTCTCCGGCCTTATCCCAAAGCTGAGACAGTGCTCAACCTGCCGGCAGGCCTGCGGCTGACCGTGCTGGAGCAGGAAGAGGCGTGGATTAAAGTTGCTCTCGACTCCAGCCATCAAGGTTGGGTCAAGCGCCAGGCCTTGGGCCTGGTTAAACAGCCGCGAGAGTAACCGTGCTGGAAAAGAGCCTTTAGGCACAGGGAGGCAGGCGTTCCGGGAGGAAAGAAGAGCAGAGGAGACGAACAATGATTCATCATGCAGAACAACAAGCGCTCATGGATGTGGCGCACAAAATGGTGCTGGCCGCAGTCACTGCGCCCAAAGGCCGGGGCCAGGATAACCTGGAAATCGCCATTCTGGAAAAAGACGATCTGCGTCCACTGGCCGATGAAATGGAGCGGCTGGGCAACGAGAAAAACATACCGTCCTTTTTGCGCGATGCGGCCAATGTACGCGAACATGCCCATCTGGCGGTCTTGCTGGGAACGAAAATCAAAACCCTGGGTCTCAATTATTGCGGCCTGTGCGGGTTTAAGGACTGTGAGGACAACCGCATTCATCACGGCATTTGCGTTTTCAATACGGGTGATTTGGGCATTGCCCTGGGTTCGGCTGTAGCGGTGGCAGGGCTTCATCATGCCGACAACCGGGTGATGTACACGATAGGCATGGCCGCGCTCTCGCTCAAGTTGTTGGGCGAAGACGTGAAGATTGCCTACGGTATTCCCCTGGCAGCCAAAGCCAAGAATCCTTTTTTTGACCGCGTCAAATAATTGGGTTTCGATGGCGGGCGCCCAAGGGGAGATGCCATAGTGCTGGCGGTTTTTCGTAAAAAATTAGCCTTTCGGCAACAGAAACTAAGAAGGATAGCGGCGATCATTTTTCCCTTAGAGGAGAGCCTATGAAGCGACTCATTGAGGGCATTAAAAAATTTGAAAAAGAAAAACAGGCTCACTATAAGAAAAAAACAGCGCCCCTTATCAAAGCCCAAAAACCGCAGGCGCTGCTGCTGACGTGCGCGGACAGCAGGATTTTGCCCGCCACCCTGACCTCGGGTCAGCCCGGTGATTTGTTTATCATCCGCAACATCGGCAACATGGTGCCGCCCTGCGGACCGGGCGGGCTCTCGGCGGGCAGCGTGTCCGTGGGCGCGGCCATCGAGTATGCGCTTTTTCAACTAAATCTCAGGGATATTATCATCTGCGGTCATTCTGAATGCGGCGCCGTGGAGACCGTCTATCGTGGCTTGGACCTGTCCGAAATGCCCAATTTGGAGTCCTGGCTGCGGCTGCAACGGGCCTCGATTGCGGAAGTGGAAGAAACCGTGGAAATCGACGGGTCTTTGTCAGACCTCAATCAAATCTCCCAGCTCAATGTGCTCATGCAACTGAGCCATCTCAAAACCTATCCCCAGGTTTACCGCAAGCTCAACCAGGGCAATCTCCGCCTCCATGCCTGGTGGTTTGATATCAAGCACGCCAAGTTTTATGAATTCGACGAGACGGAAAAACGGTACAAACATTTGATCGCGGTTTCCAAGACCGCCAAGCGCAAGCCGAAAAAATAAAATTGGCCGTGAGGGCATAAAAGATATACATCACCTCTGCAATCGTTTTGTATAATAAAACCTGTCTTTACAGGGAGGCGCGCCCATGGACGCGAATGGAAAGCCTATTTTTTTATTCGCGGCTCAAAATTATCTGCGCTAATTGTGCCTATCTTGCTGACACAGTATCTAATTTTGTTCTTGTTTCAAAAAGACCTCGGTGGTTACAAACCTTCGGTGGTGTTGCGGTCTGCCCGTGACATCTGCACAGCCTTAGTGTAGGATACACGCCGGACAAGTCGTCAGGGTCCTACATTCACTCAAAACATGAACGGCCATCCTTTACGCAACAAGAATGACGACGATAGTTCGCCATCCAATGTTGTATCTTCCAACGGTGCCCCCAAGATCATGCACTTCCTGTTCCTTCCCAACTTTCTTTATATTAAAGTGGGCGTTTATGCGGTTATCGCGGCTAAATAATTTTTATCCG
>CAYVTN010000030.1:0-10649 GCA_964454395.1 uncultured bacterium
AAGGCATCGCAGATGCCTGCGGCGTCCCCTCTTTCACAACATCCTTTCCGGTCGGGGCTGCCGAAGGCATCGCAGATGCCTGCGGCGTCCCCTCTTTCACAACATCCTTTCCGGTCGGAAGGGGTATAACCGTTTCAGTTGAACCGCTTTCCAAAATTAAGTCATCTGCCTTTAAACTCAGGGTTTCCTCCGCTATTTCCCGGATGACGGTTTGAGAAGGCAAATGCTTTTCCTGCTGCACCAATGGTTCTCTGCGGAGAGGCGGCGTGGGCTTAACAGGCTTTTTTCTGCCTTCGATGGCTTCCTGAGCCTGCAACACCCGTTCGATGGTCACCGGCAGGGGCGGATGGCTGTCAATAATATCCATTAAAATTTCCCATCCTCCACCGGTCCAATCAAGCACTTTCTGAAAATTGGTGATTAAAATACCATTATCCTGGGAATAACCGCCGAGAAAGCGTCCCTGGTAAAAAATGACCATAGCCAATTCAACATCCGATCCTTTGCGGGTATAGGATTGGCGGTCCAAAGCATCTTCCAACTCCGTGCGCGCAATGGCGCCTATTTCCACCAGTGCGTCACCGAGCCGTTTGGCCCCGGCTTTGGACAGTTGCAGGCGAACAGCTTCTTTAAGCTGTTCCGGGGAAATTTTATTCATGCGCAGCAGCAGGTTGCCGAGGCGGGTATTGTTCCGAATCCGGTAAAAGCGAAGTACGCCGGTAAATTTTTTTTGAGCCAGAGTCTCCATCAGTTTATGCATGTCCAAAAAAGAGCTTTCCAGCTCGCGCTGGACAGGCGGGGGCGTTTCCAAAGCGCTTAATGCTTCGATAATTTCCGGGGACAAGGTATAAATATTGACAACCGTGTCCCGCTCTTTGGTTTCACTCTGAAGAAAATGCCGGATGATTTGTTCTTTGGTGAGATTCAGTTCGTCGGTGCCTTCATAATAACAGGACAGCACCAGGCCCCGCGAAAAAATAACCAGACCTTTTTCATGCAAGGCCAGAATTTCCATGTAGCCGCTGAAGGCTTCCTTCATGAGACCACGAATGAGTGCGGTCATATCAGTGGAGCGGTAGTTCAAGCTCTCGGTTTTCGCTTCACCTTTAGGCAAGTAAAGTAAGGGCCACAATGGTTTTGCTCCGGAAATTGAAATTTAGGTTAGCGTTATGACGACTCCAATTAGTTTTATGATACCACCAGCAAAAACTGATCGTCAACTGGTAATGAAATGGCAAGTGAGCGAAGATAGCCTTACCCTGGCCACAACATTTTTTAAGCCGCCGTTTTGAAAGCATGCAGCCAGTGTTGCTGACGCTTGCGCATTTTTTCCCCGTCATTGGCCAGCAGATGGTTGATGCGCCGGCTTAAGCCAGGATCGTCCCACAGCCAGCGGGGCAAGGACACATAACCTATACCCTTTATATAATGGCTTTCACGGGGCGTTTTGAGCTTACCCGACATCAGTGCCAACAATTGCACTCCCTGCCGTTTGCTTTGGCTGTCTTGAGCCTCATCAAGAATGTCAAGCCAGTCAGCGACAAAGCTTTTCAATTGACCCCATTGGTCCAATTGTTTGAGATCCGTTTCCTGCAGCCATGAGCTTTGCGCCAGGGCGCGCATCACCGGCGTGAGCGGCTGACCGCCAAAAAAGAGTTGCAATTTTGAGCGCCAAGGACCCGCACCGAAAAGCAGGATCAACTGCCGCTGCCAATGCATGAAGATGCTGCCAAGACGGCTGGTTTGCCAACTGAGGGTTAGCCGTTCCAGCCAGGGCATGGCATGATTGTCTTCGGCGGGCATTGGATTCAACTTTTGGTAGTTTAAAATCATTTCAATCACGTTTGCCTTAGAGGACCCCTGGTCTATTTCGGCTGAAGTGTTTTTCCGGGAAGGAAGTATTACGTTTTCAGCAACAGTTTTTATGGTGATCAAGGCAGCAAAGCTCACGGTGCCGAAAAGAAGGTCTTTTAGCCATATTGCCATATCGGGCGTTTGGGAAGCCACGTGTTTAATGGTCTCAGTTGCAGTAGCGGCAATGGCCGGGCCCGGCAATATTGCAATACTTGCCAAGGCGCTGATAATTAATAGGGCCATGGTTACAGGGACAAAGCGTTGTAGATGGAGTGACAACCTGGCAATGCCAAGCGGCAAATGAATCAACAACAACCAAACACGCTCAAAGGGATTCTTCAAGTTACGGCCTTGGCCTACCAGCAGCGGCCGCAGGCGGCGTACATTGTCTGCGCTGTGGAGCACGACCGCCAAGGCAAAGCCGGCTGCCGCGCTAAAAGGCGTCAGTCCCAAGAGAAGTGCCGGTGCAATGATGACGGTGCCCAACACGGCGCCAAGTGCGGCCAAGCGGCTTTGTTCCTCGGCACTGCGGCCGGGATGGAGCAAGGCAAAGACGACCGCCTGGATGCTGATGAGCCCCGCCAACGTGGGCAGGGTGGCGCCTAAAAAGAGACCGAGCAAAACCGGCGTGAAGAATATGGTCTCCCAAACAGGCGCATGTAAAAAGGGTTCACCCAGCCAGGCCTTGAGTTTTCCCAAGCGGGTGGCGGGCCTTTGGTCAAGACTGCTTAAAAAGGCATGGAAGAAAATAGCGGCTGTGCCAGACTGCACCGCCGCCTCAATGCCCAATAATTCATTGATTATTAGAGCGATATCAAAACGACTCGGCACCCGGTGTTCACTGGCGGCTTTTGACTCTACATAAATTCTGTCATAAGGAAGACGGTTAAAGGGGACCCGCAAATAACCTGCAAATATCCGCATAAAAGCTTCACGTAAAGATCCCTGCCAAAGGGAGGGCTGCTGTAAGGCGTCTAAAGAAGCATGAAGCAGGTCATCTTCCTTAAGTTGCAATAAGCCTTGGCGTTCTGCCAGTCCCTTTTCCCGAGTTGGTGTTGCCGCTCTAAGTATTCCTTGCCACTGCACGCGCTGCTTATCACCAACCACCTTTACCCGTAAAGCCTCCAAGGCTTCACGCAAATTGACTTTTTCGCCTCTTGCGCCTTGATGGACCTTCGATGCAATACTGTCATTTAATTTTATTTCGTCTGCAGCCTGCTGCAACTGCCGGATTTGATCAACATCTTCATTGGAAATTGAATAACGGTTTGCAAAGACATCCATGAACTGGTCAGCCACCCATTCATGAAGCACCCCGGTCATAAAGTGCCAGGTACGGGTAATCCCCCTGCTCATCAAAACATTGTGCCCGTGCTCATGGGCCAAGGCCATGAACAGCATTTCCGCCGGATTTTTGGCCTTGCGCAGCATTTGTCCGCCCATTCGATAGGCGATACTAAAAACACCGGAAAAAGGTTCGACCCGGGCTTTTTGGATTTTTGCGGCAACGGCAACGATGGCCTCCGGTCCGACAATAGGCTGCTCCAGTCCCCGGCTGTAATTAACCGTGTCCAGCCAGGAAGCCGTGGCAAAAATCCGGGCTTTAAGATCAGCCAGAGGCGTCACGCCATTAAAGACGCCGGCGACCAGCCCGGGTTCCCCGCCCATAAGGTATCGGATATAGCGTTCAACCTGCGAAGGCGCTTGGGGGCCGTTCAGTTGATCCAGCAACTCATTCATCTCATTTGTCTCTTGTGTCCGCTGGGCCTCGGTCATTTTTTTCAATGAAGGAATCCGGTTTAAATACTCCAGCATGGCCATTAATCTCAGTTCAAAATAAGGAATCCACGTTGCATGTGCTTTTGGCTGAACTTGATCCCGGATAACAGCTTTGAGTAAAGCCAAATTCCCCTCGGCGGCCTGCCGTTTAAGCATCAGCAGGGCGATCTCTTCATTGTAACCTATATGTTCTCCGCGCAAGTAGGCCATGATGTCCCCAATTGACGCCCCAGGATAAAACAGAAGCTTTACCGATTGCTGCACCGCCTCCCTTTGGCTTGCGTCTTCTATATCTCTTCCCACCCAAGCCTGAATAAAGGGCGTCTCCATGCCGGGGTTTTGGATAAATTTTGCGGCAGTATTGATGACATTGGGTGCAATAACCGGTCTGAGCTCAGCATTAAGGGTTTCGGCCAATTTTGATTTTATATGGCCACAATAGCCCAACAGCATGAGGCGCCGGTTTATGGCTTCATTTTCAACATGGAGTTCACGCTCCAACCTGCCGCGGGCATCAGCATAATTTTCCTCTCTTGAGAAAACATGCTTAAGAATACGTTTCACATCATCCGTGGTACGCTGATTTTCTTGGAGAGCTTCCAACAATTCCGCCTTGCCGTTGTACCCTTTGGCAAATTCGAGGGCCTTGGTTAAGATATTCAAACGGTCTGCATGCCGCGCCCAGTCAGTCCGGTTATAAATAAACTTCTCCATGGACTGCCCGACCCCGGAGGGGGCACCTAAAAGGGCCGCGCCGTTTTCCGACATAACCTGCAACATCTTTTCTTTGTATTGCTCGAAGTTTGATGGTTTTTGCTCATCTGGTTTTGATGCAAGCAGGCTTTGAAAGTGTTGATATAAGGTATAGGCTAAGCCAAAAATATTTTTTTCTGCCTCAACGGCCAACAGGATCCGGTTATTCCTTGCAAGGGTAGCCAATAAATCGGCTTTAAAAAAAGATTTTCCATGGCGGTCTGTTTTTATCTGTTTCAGCAGGGGCATGAGCAAGACACCCTCATGATCCAACTGACTAAAAAGGGCGATCAGCGGCATTTTAGTATTTTTATAATCACCTTTATGATAAGACCGGGCGACGCTGTCCACGAGCACCCGGATAACGGGTTTCCATAACTCAGCGCTGAATGGGGTTTTCTTGGTCATGGCATCCATATAATAGCCGATATGGGCCAGATCATTCTGATCCTTTTCAGGGTAGCTGCTGCTGTCTCTTTTTGAAATTATCTCGCACACGTCTTTCAGAACCGACACCCCCATCGCGTCGGTTTTCAGGCCGGGCAAGAGCTGCCATATCACGCCTTTCACCTGGTCAGGCAGGTCAAGATCCGTTAAAAATTCGGTCAATGCAGCCTGCACCGGTCCTGGTGTAATTTGATTAAGCTGGCTAAAGAGTAACCGTGCTTGAGCCATGGTTGATTCCAGCTCCTGGGGCGTGTCCATGGCATCGAGGTAGAGGTGCTTAATGTCATCCAAAATTTGGTCAACCCGCCGACGCTCCGCTGGAACACCTGTGTCCGGTTGTTCCGCCGACAAGGCCTGGATTTCGGCCGGTAAACCCTTATCCGGCCCAGCCAACGCTGAAAACCAAGGCAACCCCGCCTGGGCATAATCATTATTCCTGCTGGGAAATAAATAGATCTTCAAGGTGCCGCTGGCGGTCTCAAAGTGGCCGATACTTTTTATCTCTTCGGCCAACGCTTCGCTTTGCGGGGGGCCCGGCGCCTTGGCGGCCAGTGCCACAAACTCGATACCTTTTAAATGATACTTACACCCCTGAATCTCAATGGCCGATCCTTCGACCGAATTTGTTACCTCCAGTAATTTTCTTTGCAATTCCTTGATCCGCGTATCGGCCCCACTCCCCGAAATTACTTGCGACCGGGCGTTGATCAAGCCCAAACTAATAAGGCCTTCACCCGGTGTATGCGTCTTCGGTTTAAAGCCCAGGTCATCAATAAATCCGATGATTTTTTCCTGATCCCACTCATTAAAAAAGTTCCTCACCAGCCTTTGAGCTTTGGTTGTTTTAGAAAGAAACTTCACAGTGGCGTTTTTTCTAAGATAGTCTTCCACCTTCTGAACCAGAACTGCATTCAGGCTTAATTGGCCCTTTCCCATGGTCATGCCCACCATGCCGGCCATGGCCAGCGTGACACCTTGGTATCCCGGCATATGGATCGCCCAGGGAATCCCGTGGTGCGCCAATCCCATCAGACCGGCTGTTGCGGGGGCAGGTAAAAAGATTCCGTAGACGGCTGCCAACAGTGCTATGGCCACTATCACGGACATGAAGCTCTGCAAAGCCTTTTGCTGACCAATCGCTTTTAAACGCAACCTTGTTTCGTCGGGGGAATGGATGGCCCAAAATTTCCTACTGACATCCCTTTGGATTGCTACAATGTCCAGTAAGCCTTCGACGCCTCTTTGGGTGATGGAGTTTCGGTAATCCTCCTCGTCCTGAGCTGAAAAAGAAGCCCGCGAAAATTTAACGATTTTATTTTCGGGATGTTTGGCAAGCCGGGCGTTAGCTTTGTCTATGTCTGCAAACATGGCACCTATATTGGCAGTCGCTGTGTTCATTTCGATCCAGGAAATACGCGGGGTTATGGTTAATTCATCGGTTTGGAGCGCCCGTTTCACTGCCCTTTCCAATTGTCTTCTAAAATTAGAAACTACGAATACCGGCCTGGACGTCTTATTCAAATTTGTTAATATTGCCAAAAGGTCGTTTCGCCCTTCGCGATCAAGACGTACCAAGTAATGGAGCAAAGCAATGATATAATCAGCAGCGCCATGGCCATATTGGCTGTTGACGATTTTAAACCCTCCGCTTTCTAATTCCCCCTCCTTGCGAATTTGATAGGCTGGTTCCACCATCAACAAATACGTTTTACCTCGGGTGACAACCACTATTTCCATTTTATCAGGACGTGCCCTTCCAACTACAATGCTGGCTCGGGGAAGCGCGGGATCTCCTCGCCGGAATTTTTCCAGATACGTCTGAACTTCGGCGTATAAGCCGGCATGCGAAAATTGCCAGGGTGCAAGAGGGTCAAATTTAGGTACCGAGGGGCGTTCTATAATTTCGGATGGCAATTGTCTTTGGAAAACAATGGTCAAAAAGAATCTCAAACCCCAGAGCACGCGGGCAATTAATGTAGCGTTCTCCAAAAAGTAGGCCATACTCCTCGTCACAGGCGACATCGGCACTTGAACGTCATTGTTGACGGCGTATTCATTTTGCAGTGTAATTATGCCCCGCATAATATTCTCTTTTAACAGAGGCTTCTGTCCCTCTTCTTTTTGGATGGTTTCCTTTTTTTCAGGAGGAATCTCCTTTCCTAAGACGACCTGGTTTCTCCCCTGCTCTTTGGCTTGTTCCAAATACTTGTCAGCCCATTTCATCAGCAGAACCGCTTTGTTCCCGGCGCTCATCCCGTCAGGGAAATGTTCCGGCTTAAACAGCATGGCTCCAATGGAGACGGTGGGCGTGGGAATATAACCTCTCAATAAATGTTGTTCCTCGGTGGCGGCATTTAACAACGATTGAAAATTATTTTCGGCTTTAAGCGCAGTCTGTTGTGCGGCCAGTTGTGTGGGATAATTTATATTTTTCAGTTTGACCTTTTGTTTTAGTTGAGTCGCCAATACCTCCTTAATCTCTCTAACCCTTTCCGGATGGTCGTCCACTTTAACCAACAGCCTGGGTCTGTGAATGGAATCAATGCCCAACCGTAAAAAATGGCTGTCTTTTTTTTCCCGATTGAAGCGCGTGATCGTTTTCTGCAAAGCTTCGACTTCGGCCTCGTCCAACACCAGCGCAGAGCCGGCGTCATTCTTTAAATCAAAAGCTTGAAATTGCTGGTGCATGGTGATCCAGACTTGATCGCGAATACAATCCAATATCCGCTGCCGCTCCTCCCGGGACATGGCTCCGGGGATCACCAACATACCCTCATCGCCGCCATAACGAACAACGGAAACTTTTTCGTGAATGTTATTTTTTTTAAGGATTTCCGTAACTTGAGACATATGGGCAGCTTGATGGATAATTTCCAACAAGTCATCGAGCAGAAAATCAGTCAAAGCTTTTCCAAAGAACTGATTAAACCCCGATAATTTGTCCAAATCGGTAAGCGCCAGCACAAAGGGTTTTCCGGCATCAATATAGTTGATTATTTTTTTTTGGCCTTGATGCAAGGACAACACGCCCGGGATTTTGGCGCGTCTGCCGCGCTTGGGGAGGCTGAAGCGCATCTGGCGGAGAAGCAGCGACCATACTGCCCAAACAAACAACAAGAGCCCAACCGCTATTACTGGAAATACAGTTAATATCACTTTATCCATCAATTCGGCCCCTGCTGCTTCCGGAGACCACAACCCTATCGCAAAGGCAAGTAGGGGCAGGGCGGCCAAACGCCGGTCGTTTTTGTGTTTTTTCTCCCATTGGGCAGCTGATCGCTGCCAGCGGGTGACAAACTTTGGCCATGACTGTTTAAGTTGACGGAAAATTTTACGCAGGCGCTCCAGCAGCTTCCGCCGGCTTACCCATGAGCCTTGAGCGCCTCCCGCTATGAGGCCATCCCACTTATCTTTATCCACCACTTCTACAGTGCCTTTCACCAAACGGACACCTGCTTGCTCGGGGGTCAACAGCTCAAATTGATCCTTGTTCTCCAAGCTTTCCCATACCACCGCCGCTGAGGGATGGCCCGGTTTTTTTGGGTCACGACGTAGGACCAGCACAAAGTTTTCCCCATCAATTTGTGCAGCATAAATTACGCCTCGTGCGCTGCTTAATAGCGGCTTAGAAGACAACTGCAACGAGCCCTTCAACCCCTTAACTTCAGCAAAGTGCTGCAAGGCCTCGTCTTGGTTGGCATTAGGGTGGTCAAACACCCGGTAAGCTCGGGATGTAATCCGGGTGATAAGGTCGAGGTACTTATTAAAAAGAGGGTCCGCAAAGCGTGTCCAGAGATTAAAGAGGGTTTCTTTTTTAGAAAGTAATTTTTCCAGAGGCGATTGTTTGCCTTGGAGCAAAGAAAAATAAGGATTGGCTTGGTCCAGCATGGTGACCCGCGGCTTGAGGGTCACAAAGGAAATGCGGTTGATTTTTAATAAGGCTTCCACATAAGGCATATGAAAACCACCGGTGATCATGACCGCCAAGTTCTGATGGTTTTTGTGCATCAAGCCCATCAGGTTATCCACAAACGCTTCCGACCGGCGGTTGACCAACTGATAAAATTGAGCGGCCTGCCCAATGCTTTTTTCCAAATTCAACACATCATCTTCCAGGAACAAGGAGACCTTCAACCGCCGCGCCATGGCTTCCAGCGCGTTGACCAAATGGACGATTTTAAAATCCGCCCGGTGTTTGAGAAAATCATTAAGCTGGGCCGGGGTGGCGCTGATGTTGGTCATGGCCGCGATGGTTTCCAATTGCTCCTGAAACCAGTCGAGCAGGCGCTGGTCCGGCGTGGTATACATGGCCTCGCGCAGGGCCTTATCCATGGCCTGCGCCTGGTCCATTACATTGTCTACATCCTCCGGTTGGCCGGCCATCACCCTGCCTTGGGCGGCATAAGCCAATAAGGACGCGGAAGGAATGAAATTGACTTTCAACTTATCCACCTGCTCCAGCAAAAAGCGGAGATAAGCTTGCAGGGTTAGTCTATTTTGCCGGTAGGCCGACCTTTTTTTATCCAGGCGAAGCAGATCCTGATGATACACGGCCGGTTTCAAAGCATTGAGGGCGGCGCGCAAATCTTCGCACCAGCCTTCGGTCTGGGCGGTAAAGAATTGATGCAACAGGGCGGCACTTTGGTCATAGAGCGTTTTTGACTCGATGCCATGCAGGATAAGACTCTTGTCATTGGCAGCGGTCTGGTACTCCGCTCCGGTGATCAGCCCGCGGCGCAGGAAATAGGCGCCCACCCTTTGACGTATCACCTCCAAAGGAATGGAGGCCAGGGGATTGACATCAACAGCCCCGCTGGCCCCTTCCACCGCCACCAAGGCAAGATTATTTTTTTGGGAAAGCGAGTGAATAAGCCCGGCAATTTCATTCTGCACTTCATAATTGCAGTGATAATCTTCAATGCAAACAACCGTCAGGGGGCCGTTGCCTTGATGGCTGCTGACCACCTTGGCCAGATCTGGAGGAAAGGTGAGTTTTTTCCCTTGGATTACAAATGGCGTGTAACCGTAGACCCCCGGCACCTCCACCGGATAGGGCGCGGCGCTAAAAGCAAAACTGAGGTAAGGAAAGACAAAAGAAACCGCCACGATCAATGTCACTATTTTGGCGGCCAATGGCGACCACGATCGTATTCTCTTTTTAAAAAGAGCATTTTGTCGTTGGTTGTTACTGCCAACCAAGAAATTCATGTTCATAGCCTACCTAAAATAAAGTTAATGCTGGTAAACTTATACCAGATAAAAGCCTATTTTTAAAAAAATAAGTTTGATTTTTATTTTATTTTAAATAGTTATACAACATCAGTTCTATTTTGAAACATTTTGATTTTTAAACTTTTATTTATTTTTATGGGTAATTAATTTTAACCTTATTAGAAGTAATCGTTTATTTTCCTTATTTTTAAATGTTTAAATTCTTTAAAATAATTTTTTTTCATGCTACAATCAGCATTATCAAATTTTACAAATTTTACAAAGTATAGCCCAGTTTTTAACAAAAGTAAAATTAAATGTTCATTAGTTCCATTTTTTTTGGCAGTTGTGGATAACTAAAAATTGACTAATTGAGGATGCGTTGA
The DNA here is from genome assembly GCA_964454395.1 of uncultured bacterium. Lineage (GTDB taxonomy): Bacteria > Oederibacteriota > JAAXVQ01 > JAAXVQ01 > JAUVAV01 > CAVQBK01. The sequence continues at coordinate 10,431 of CAYVTN010000030.1, forward strand.
TTTATACGGGTGTTTTGGTTTTAAAAAAAGGATAGAAGAATAATGAACTTTAAAGGTGTGCCAAAGAAATCTGAAGCATGGTTAACTCATCTGCAACCGGTTCCTTTGGGATTAAGCGGACAAGTGAAGCTGCTCCTGTAAGCGCACATTCCAGTCGAGTGGGATTTTAATAATCTCACCTTGACGTTCATATAGAAGGTAGCCATAGCGGAGCGCAAA
>CAYVTN010000030.1:10659-14664 GCA_964454395.1 uncultured bacterium
CAGCCTGGCAATAAGCCTCCAATAAATCCCATTGACTCTGTTCAAACCAGGCAATGGCCTGCAAGCCTTCTGCGGTTTTGCCCTGCCCCAAGGTGTGTTTGGCCAAAGCATCGAGGGACAAGCGGTGAGTGAGTACTTTCTTTATTTCCGGCAACATATCAAAGGTTTTGATACGGTTCACATACCGGCTGTAATAAGAAAGCACCTGTAAGTCAAAATGATCGATATTAAAGCCCACCACCATGTCAGCTGAGAGTAAATGCTGAATCAATTCCTGAACCTGTTCTTCCCGGTAAGTGGTATAAGAACGGTCGCTGTGGTCGTACACCACGCCCAGCGACATGCGCATCATGTCGCTGTGATGCCAGCCGCCCACCTGAGCGGCGCTTTTTTGGGTTTCCAGGTCAAAAACCAGGAGGTTAAAATCCTGATTGATGGCCATAGGCAATTCTTCTCTTCTGATCACGGCCGGAGCTTGCTGCCGTAGGGGCGCCTCAGGACCGGCAATGGGGGAAGCTTGGGGGAAAGCCGCAGCACCTGTCCGGCGTTCTATCCGCAAGGACTGAGCGCCTTCTTTAACCAGGGCGTTGAAAAGCATTTCGCAGGCCTGCTTATCCAACGGCTGATTGCGACTGCCGCATTTGGGCGAATGAATACAGGCCGGGCAGCCTGCTTCACAGTCGCATTCCGTCACCATTTCCCTGGAGGTATTGATCCAGGCCTTGATCATTTCCAAGCCCTTGGCCGCCAAGCCCACGCCGCCCGGAAAACCGTCGTAGACAAAAATACAGGACTGATTCACCTGAGGATGGCCGACCGTGGACAGGCCGCCCAAATCCCAGCGGTCGCATAAAATTTCCACGGGCAAGGCGGCGATCATGGTGTGCTCCACTGCATGAATGCCTCCCGCAAAATCCATCCCATATTCAAGGCAGCGCTTGCGCCAAAGATCGGGAACGGTAAGCAGCACGGCCTGGGTTTCAAAAACCCGGGGCGGCAGGGTCAGTTTGTGTTCGGAAAGCAAGGACTGATCCCTGACTCTGCGACGCTCATAGGAAACCACCCTTTCGGTCACGCGCACCTGCACCAGGGCGGTCTCAAAGGACCGGGAAGATGCACGTACGATTTGACCCGGGCCCAGATCCATGATCTCCACTTCTTCGGAGCTGGTATACTGGGTGTACCAATCCCCTTTAAAGGGCTTGACCAAAATAAGTTTTTGTTCGGCGTCGAAAAAGGTTACTTCGTATTGACCTCCGGCGTGCAGGTAAATGGCGCCGGGATGGCATTCCTTAAAGGCCCGGCTAGAATCAATTTTGCCCATCAGGGTCTGGCTCAACTCTTCCTTGATGACATAGTGTTCCCCCACGGAGCGGATATCCACATGACGATGAGGGACTTTTCGGGTTGAGAACCACTGGGCGCCGGAAGCATGTTCCTTGAGGTCTCCTGAGGCCACCAAGACCTTGACCACCGCCCAGGCCTCCGGCGTAAACCAGGCCTGATCTTCCAGGGTCAACGGCTTCTCCTGGGCAGCACAGGGCAGATGTTTGGCCAGTAAATAGGCATTGGCTGCGTCGAGCACGCAATTTTCAAAAGTGGCGTTAAAAAAACTCTCGGGATGGCGCAGGAAATACTGGTCCAAAGCATCAGGCATGGCAATAAGGACCATCAAAGCCTCACGGGTGCCCCGGCCGGCGCGGCCCACCCGTTGCCAGGTGCTGATCATGGTGCCCGGATAGCCCACCAGAATAGCCGCGTCCAGGCCGCCCACATCAATGCCCGCTTCCAGAGCGCTGGTGCTGATCACCGCCGAAAGATCATTTTTAAAAAGACGCTTTTCAATGGCCCGCCGTTCTTCCGGCAAATAGCCGCTGCGGTAGGCTGCGATCTTATTCATGTACTCAGGTGCACCTTCCTGCACCCACATGGTAATCAGTTCCGTAATTTTTCTGGACTTGGTAAACACAATGGTTTTGATGTCATGATCCAGACATTTTTCCAGCAGTCCGGCAGCTTCGGAATAAGGGCTGCCAATGGGGTTGACCAGCACCACATGCCGGCCCTGGCGGGGGGCCCCGCTTTTCTCAATAATGGTGAAATCCACGCCCGTTAATTGATGCAAAAATTCTCCGGCATTGGCCATGGTGGCCGAACTGGCGGCAATGGTGGGCAGTCGGTTGTCCAGCATGCGCCAGAGCCTGCGCAGAATCAACGCCACGTGTGAGCCAAACACCCCCCGGTAGGTATGGGCTTCATCAATAATAATAAACTTGAGGTGCTTGAAGAATTGGCGCCAGTTCTCGGGATAAGCCAACAAACCATAATGGAGCATATCAGGATTGGTAAAGATGACGCGCGGCGGTATTTTCTTAATCTTGGCGCGCTGTCCAGCCGGTGTATCGCCGTCATAAATGGCCGCGGTTAAATTAGATTCGCCCGTTTTTTCAAAAAACAACTTCAAATTATTGAACTGATCCTGGGCCAGCGCTTTGAGAGGGAAAAGATACAAAGCATGGCTTTGCCCATCGCGGAGCAGCGCATCTGTGACTGCCAGATTATAAATCAGTGTTTTGCCGGAAGCAGTAGGCGTGATCACCCCCGTATGTCGTCCCTGCCGCAACAAGTCCACCGCCTTGGCCTGATGGCTAAACAGCTTATGAATGCCCAACGCTTGCAGGGCCTGTGCCATGGACTGGGGCCAAGGCTCGGCCGGCTTGCGATAAGCCGCTTGTTTAGGCTGCAAATAGCGGTAATCCGCCACCCGGCTGCTCCAGTCGGCGTGCTTGGTCAGATCATCTATCAGCGAGGTTAATTCGGACATGCACTATCCTTGCGGCTTGTGGCCTCAGGACTTTGGATTCCATCGTCCCTGCCATCGCCATGTCAATTTAAAGGAATCATCTTAGGATGCCGGGCCGGCTTTTGTAAATTGATTTATGAGACTTGGCGGGGTGTTCGGAATCCATGTGTCCAAAATCTCCGTATCGAGCAGGGGCGGGTTTAAGATCCGTCCCTATATTGCGCGGCTTGACCGGCTTACGGCACAATGATCTTTATACGCAGTGTAGCAACATCCGCGCCCGGGCGCACTGTGAAGCGCGGGGTTTGCAAACGCCGGTTCAGTTGGTCTTGAAGGTCTTGCCGATTAACATGATTTCCCGTCAAGCGGGTTTCCACGACCCGGCCATGGGCATCCATTTTTAAGACCAGATCAATCCGGCCATGAACAGCGCTGCGCTGCAGCACAGCGGCCAGGGCCGGCCTGACTTTTTTGATTTGCCGTTGTACTTGAGCATCACTCCCGAACCCTTTGGCCTCCATCACTGTCATAACCAAAGGCGGCGATGCAGGTTGGCCCGCTTTGGCCCTCCGTCGAGGGCTCTCGGCTCCGGACACCGCCGGGGCAGGGGGCATGCTTAAAGCCGCTTCGCCCGGGGCTTGGTGGGGCCGGTTTATTTTGCTCCGGACCGGTGCGATACTCCTCGATGGTGCGGACGCTTTCTTGGTATAAGGCATTTCTTCAGCCCAGGAATGGTCTTCTTTTTCAGATAGCCTTGCCCGGACTTTGGCCTTTTTTACCGGCACCTGCCGTTGCCTGCCATGATGCCTGGCAGCAGACTGAGGTTGGTTCATCGGGCGGCCTGCGGCTGCCTTAACCACATCGGCCATTACCGCTGTGGGCGCGGTTGTTGGTGAAGGCTGAAGCACATCCTGTTTGAGCATACGGCCCGGTTCCAATCGAACCATCAGGACCAAAGCCATGAGCACCAACGCACCGGGCAAGGCCCACTTGGGCCAGAATACTCCGGTGGGAGGCAACGTCTTTAAATTGGCCATAACTTTGGCCTGCAAATAATCAGGGACCTCTTCCTCATAAGCCTGATGCAGCAACCCGGCAGCCTGTTGGTGCTGTTTCAAACGGGATTGACAATGGCTGCAGCCGTCAAGGTGTTTCTTCAGTGCCGCATGATCACGGCTGGATAACAAATTCAAAGCATAAGC
>CAYVTN010000031.1:0-14530 GCA_964454395.1 uncultured bacterium
CGGACATGAATCATTTTGCCGATCTCGAGCAAACGGAGCAGTTGGATCAACTGGCTCTGGAGGCGTTGATGAACCTTGAGCCCCGCCGTCTGTTGCAGGTGGTACAGGCCCACCGCATTTCCATGTGCGGCATTGCACCGGCCGCGGCCATGCTCTTTGCCTTGGCCGGTCTGGGGCCGGCCAAGGCGCGGCTGGTGCGCCATGGCACCTCGGCCGACGCTTCCGGGGATACCCGCCGGGTGGTGGGCTATGCCGGTGTTATTTTTGAAAAAACGTAACTACTCAGATCTCTTACGTATCCAAGCGGCCATACCGGCAGGGGCAAATTGGTCCAAGGTGCGCTATTGACGCTCAATATGTTCGAAATGACCTGAGTAGTTAGTTCTTGTTGCGGAAAGTCGATTTTTTATACAAGACAGTAGGGGCACGGCATGCCGTGCCCCTACAAAATCCCCTTTAATTTAAAGCGATCGATTTAATTACCGTATGTACTGCGGACCCATAACTGAAAAATAAATTTATCCGCAACAAGAACTAGTCACGAAAAAAACAACGGATACTCCGGAGGACCGTCATGGATAAAAGCATTGTATGGGTCACCGTGCCCGATCATGAAACCGCCCTGCGCCTTGCCCATCAGGTGGTGGATGAAAACCTGGCGGCTTGCGCCAATATCATTCCAGGTCTGACCTCCATTTATACCTGGAAGGGAAAAAAGGAAAAAAGCCATGAGGAGCTTTTAATGATTAAAACCAGGAGCGCTTTGGTCGAGGCTATTATTACCAGAATAAAAGCGTTCCATCCCTATGAAGTGCCTGAAATCATCGCCGTGCCCATTGCGCAGGGCGAGGCCGCTTATTTGCGATGGATCGAAGAGGAAACAGGATAACTCTTTCATGATTAACCGTGTCCGTCTGCAGATTCAATTGAAACCGGACCCCGGGGAGAGCTGCTGATGCGCGCAGCCTTGACCGTGGCCGATGAAATCATTGCGGAAGCCAAACAGCTTACCCGGGCGCTGCACGTCTGGATGGTGGAATGGTCGGCGGATAATGAGGAACCGCGTCTGCTGCATGCGCCCAAAAAGATTCAAGCGCCACTGGTTCTGCCGGTCAACGGCCTGATGCGCTGGGTGGCGGATAAAAAAGCCGTGGTGGCCTGGCTGCCGCGCGGCCGCGGCCATTTTTTGATGACCAGGCATTTGCATAAACCCGCCCGCGTCTGGGGGCGCCAATTAAAAACACATCTTGATGCCGACATGCTGTGGCTGGGCGGTTACCAGCACAACCAGGCCTTGCTGTTCCTGCCCCTGAAGCATGAAGGCATCGTCCGGCATGTGCTGGTGCTGGAAGCCGGACACTGGACCGTTCAATCCCTGTTGAAGCTCAATCTTCTCAGCCGTTTAGCTTCGCAAGCCCTGGGCGTGGTGGCTAAAAACCAATATTTAAAAATTCAATTGCAGCAAGCCGGGGCCATTTCGGAAATTGCCCAAAACATGAACACCACCCTGGAGCTGGACGTACTGCTGCGCTTGATTGCCTTGGAGATCAACAAGGCCATGCATTCTCAGGCCACGGTCATTTGGTTGCAGGCTGAAAAAGGCGGTCCCATGACCTTGCAGGTGGTCATGGGCCTGAGCCAGGAACTGAAGGCTGTCTTAAGCAAACCATTTCACAAATTCCGTCCCATGGATCACAACCAGCCGGTCATGGTGGATAGCTTGAAGAATGCGGTCTCCCGCCGCAGGCAATTGTTTCATAAACAGGGTTTTGAAAAAATTATTACTTTACCGCTGACCACCAAGAAAAAAATAATCGGCCTGGTGGAACTTCTGGTCAAGTGGCCGCGGGAACCTTCCCAGGGCGAAACCGATCTGTTGCGGACCCTGGCCAACCTGGCGGCCACGGCCATCGAGAACACCCGTTTATACAATGCCTCCCTGCGCAAGGCCCAGGAATTAATGGCCGTCCATGAAGTGAGCCAATTGGTCAGCGAGGTGAGCAATATGGAGTCAGCCCTGGGCCATATTGTGGGGCGTGTCAGCGAGCTGCTGGAAGTGGAAAAGGCCTGGTTCATGTTTTTCGATGAGGAGCGCCAGTATCTCAAAGCCCACCCCGTGGCCGTGGGCGCCGTACAGGAACAACTGGATGCCTTGCAGGTTCCTCTGGAAAAGCCCGGCATTTCCGCTCCGGTGTTTCAACAGGCGCAGGCCATGTTCAGCAATGACGCCCAAGGCGTGGCGGGCATGCGGGAAGAATTTGGCGGCATCTTTGAACTTAAAAATTTCATGGCTGTTCCCCTGCGCAGCGGGGATGAAACCATGGGCGTGTTCCTGGTGGGCAACAAGCACCACCAGGGCGCATTTACCGGGCATGATGTGCGCCTGTTTAAAACCCTGGCCGCGGCCGCGGCCACGGTGATCAAGCAGGCCAAACTGTATGACCGCTTACAGCGCAGCAACCTGTCTTTGGTCAAGGTGATTTCCAAGATGATCGATGCCCGCGAACCCTATACGCGCGGCCATTCGCAGCGGGTGGCCGTCTATGCCCAAGCTTTGGCCCGCCACCTGAACCTCTCGCCGCGCACCGTGGAGATTATTCATTTGGCCGGATTGGTGCATGATATTGGAAAATTGGGAACAGGTGTGAATTTAAAGCTCAGCGCCGATGACCGGGCCCGGCAGGCGCCGCACGTGGTGATAGGAGAGCAAATGCTCCAGGATGTGAACTTTCCTTTGGAAGTTAAAAAGCTGGTACGCCATCATCACGAACATATGGATGGCAGCGGTTCGCCGGACGGCTTAAAAGGAGAGGACATTCCGCTCGGTGCAAGAATCATTGCCGTAGCCGATGCTTTTGACGTGGCCGCCAACCGCCACGCTGACTTGCCCCTGGCAGAGGTTGAAGGCTTCGCAGCCTTGCAGCGCCAAAAAGCCACCCGTCTCGATGTCCGTCTGGTAGAAGCATTCCAGTCACTCTGGCCGATCCCCACGGATAAAGGTCGGGGTTGGTGAGCCGGGCGGTATTACCATAAAACAATAAAAAATTCACCACCAAGGACACTAAGCAAGGCAAAGAAAAAAATATGAAAAGGGTCTCCTTTGTGAGTTTGGTGTCTTGGTGGTGAATCATTTTTAGTCCGGCTTTGCCGATTTAGACAATCATCTCAACTTTAGCAAAGTTGCTTTTTCGGGCCAAAAAGCAGGTTAGTGCAATAAATCCCAGCATGCGCGGGATAAACCTGGGCCCATCTCCTTGGGCTCCTGCCACAAAAGCCTTGAAATCAAGGGTGGGCCACTTGGAAAAGCTTACCCGTCGGGACACAACCACCACCTTCTCCCGATCTGAAGGCTCGAAAAAGCAAATTGGCTAAAGTTGGGTAATCATAAAAGAAATTATTTGTTTCGGATGAGCGTTAGGGCACGTTGGGTAATGGATGCTGCATCAATACCAAATTTTTTAAACAGCTCCACCGGATCGCCTGACTCTCCAAATTGATCCTGAACTCCTATGCGGCTAAAAGGTATGGATGCGCCATGTTCACTGAGGACTTCGGCCACGGCGCTGCCCAGGCCGCCGATGATTGTATGTTCTTCCGCAGTCAGGATGGCGCCTGTTCCCCGGGCAGCGGTCAAAATGGCTTCCTGATCAATGGGCTTGATGGTGGCCATATTAAGCACCCGGGCGCTATATCCCGCCTCTTCAAGCAGATTGGCCGCTGCCAAAACTTCCTGCACCATGGTGCCGCAGGCTATTAAGGTAATGTCCCGGCCGTCCTGCAACTGCAGGGCTTGGCCGATTACGAAATCGTTCTCTGCGGTAACGGAGGCGACCTTGGGCCGGCCCAGTCTCAAATACACAGGCCCCTGAAAAGCGGCCACGGCCTTGGTGGCTGCCGCGGCCTGCGGGCCGTCGGCGGGCACGATGACCGTCATGTTGGGAAGAATGCGCATCAGGGCGATGTCTTCAATCGCCTGATGGGAAGCGCCGTCCGGACCGACCGAAAGGCCGGCATGGCTGGCGCAGATTTTAACATTGGCTCTGGGAAAAGCGATGCTGTTGCGCACCTGGTCATAAGCCCGGGCCGTGGCAAAAACAGCAAAGGTGGAGACAAAGGGAATTTTGCCGCTTGCCGACAATCCGGCAGCCCAGCCCATCATATTTTGCTCCGCCACGCCCATATTATAAAAGCGTTCCGGAAATTTTTCGGCAAACACATTGGTCTTGGTGGAGCAGGAAAGGTCGGCATCGAGCACCACGATGTTGGGATTGGTTTCACCCAGTTCCGCCAGGGCCTTGCCGTAGGCGTCGCGGGTTGCAATTTTATCAGCCATGTAACAACTCCAATGTTAACTAGCCCGGCAAAGCGGGAACAAATGCGCCTGTCTGTGCCCGGGATGGGTATGCGAGCTTTGCGTGAGAAAAATCTTTAGATGAACTCCATAAAATCATCGGCATTTGGTGCGTAAATCTTGCCGACATAGTATCTAACTCAGCTCTTCCAACATCTGGCAGACCTGTTCGTCATTGGGCGCCACTCCATGCCAGCACACTTGATTTTCGGTGAAGGAGACACCTTTGCCTTTGATGGTCTTGGCGATAATAACGGTTGGTTTTTCTTTTTCCAGGGCCGCCTCTTCAAAAGCCTGCAGCAATTCATCATAACGGTGGCCGTCCACACTCAGCACATGCCATCCGAAAGCCCGCCATTTGTCGGCCAGGGGATTGATGTTCATGACCTGGCAAACCTCTCCGTCGATCTGCAGGCCGTTGTGATCGATCACGGCGCACAAATTGCCGAGTCCGTAGTGGGCCGCGCTCATGGCGGCTTCCCAAACCTGGCCTTCCTGGCATTCCCCGTCGCCCAGGACCGTATAGATACGCTGCCCGGGCAAGGCCGCGGCCATGCCGCAGGCCATGGACAACCCCTGGCCCAGCGAGCCGGTGGAGACTTCAATGCCCGGGGTTTTGTTCATGTCCGGATGACCTTGCAAGGTGGAGCCCAGGCGGCGCAGGGTGTCCAAATGCTCGGGAGGGAAATAGCCGGTCCTGGCCAGTACTGCGTATTGCGCGGGCGCGGCGTGTCCTTTGGAAAGAATGAAGCGGTCCCGTTGATCCCAAGCGGGATTTTGGGGGTCATGGCGCATCACGCCGAAGTAAAGCACCGTAAGAATATCAGTGCAGGAGAGCGAACCGCCCGTATGGCCCGATCCGGCCTTGCCCAGCATGCTGACAATATCCCGGCGCATTGTCAAGGCCTGGTCAGCCAACTGGGAAACATCCTGAGTAAGAGAAAAAGCCACCTTCTATGAACCTCCGTGGAAATAGGAAAAGATCGTACTAAAGACCTTTCCCTTTGTCAAGGACTAAGCCGCAAAGCCGGAATAAAAGATTTAGCAGCAACGGCGCCGGGCATGGCGTTGCTGGCCCGGTTGGCCCTGTCCGGGTTTGGGAAAAGGGGAGGACTCGTGTTATACTTAGTCGTTGTTTTTACTCAATAACCAAGGATGCAGCTTAATGCGGTTTGTATTCAGGGCCCGGCCATGGTGGCCTCCTGCCATATCCGGTCTTTTGTTGATGCTCTCATGGCACAATGTGATTAATCCCGGCATCTCCTCCTGGCCCGGCGTCCTGGCCATGACAGCGCTTGTTCCTTTCCTGTGGGTCTGGGAAAAAGCCACGGTCAAACACAATTTTTTTTACGGCATGCTGAGGGGATTTATTTATTTCATGGGCATTCTTTTTTGGCTGGGCACTGTCAACCGCGCCACCAATGTGGACAACCGCCTGTTCTGGGTTCTTTTTTCCCTGTACGGCGCCCTTTATTTTGGCTTGTTTGCCGCCACGACGGCTTATATCCGCGACCATACCTCCTGGCCCCGGCTTTCATGGGCCGGCATGACAGCTTATTTCCGGGCAGGCTTTCAGGAGCGCGGAACCAACCTGCTTGTCAGCCTGGGTTTTGCTTTGCCGGGCCTGGCCGTGGCGGGCCTAAGCCTTTGGGATGCCTGGGCTTTTCACCAAGCTCCCAAAGCAGACATCAACCTGGCCTTGATTCAAGGCAATATCAATACTGATCAACCCTGGGATGAGGCCTATTTCCATAAAACCATGGACAAAATGACCAAGCTCCATTTACGGGCCGTGAGAGCCAACCCCTATTTGATCATCTGGGCGGAATCCTGTTTCAGCGGTTTGCTGGAATGCGGGAAGCAAAAACCCTTTGAACCTTTCCGGCCGCGCGAAAAGGCCTTAAGAGCGCTGATCAAGCAAGGCCGGATTCCCACCCTGCTTACGGCCAGCGAATATGTTCCGACGTTCAATCTTGAAGGCCGGCAATTCCACCATTACAACAGCGCCTTTTTATTGGGGAAAAACGGTGAAACCCTGGGGCAATACCGTAAAATAATGCTTGTGCCCGGCGGGGAATATATCCCCTGGAACTGGCTCAAGGCTTTTTTGCATACAGCAGTGCGCGGCCCATTGCGCAAGGATTTTGAACCAGGCACGGATGACCGGCCCTTGCATATTGGCCGGTTGCGCTTCTCGCCCTTGATTTGTTATGAAGATCATTCCGAAGAACTGGGCCGGCGGTTTGCCCGCAAGGGCGCGCTTTTCTTTGCGGCGCTGGCCAACAGCGGTGCCACGGCGGAAAAAGCCCTTGGTCTTGAGCATACCACCATGTCCACTTTTCTGGCGGTGGAAAACCGCATGCCTATTGCCGAGGCGGACATGACCGGTCCGACCTGCATCATTGACGCCTGGGGCCATATTTCCCGGGCCCTGCCGTATTATAAAGAAGGCGTCAAGATTACGACCATCCAGGTGACCAATTACAGAACCTTTTTTACCCGCTTTGGCAATATCTTTCCTTGGAGCGCCACCCTGCTATTTTTAGGGCTATGGTTTTGGGCAGGCTATCAGCGCCGGCGGCATCAGGCGGGCAAAAACCAAAGGAGCGGCCATGACCAAAACCATTAAATCATGGCAAAGGTTGCTGTTTTCCGCCTTGTCCGGCCTGCTGCTGCTGTTGTCCTGGCAAAATGCTTTTCATCCTGCCATGTCGGCCTGGCCGGGGTGGCTTGCTTTTGTGGCCTTGATACCCTTTATATTGGCTTGGCGCAAAACCGGGTGGCGCGGCAATGTGATTTTGGGCTGGCTGATGGGATTTATTTATTTTTTAGGCGTTCTTTTCTGGCTTCAATATATCAACCGCAACACTAATCTTGACAACCGCATTGCCTGGTTGATTTTTTCCTTTTTGGGCGGATGCTACTTCGCGCTCTTTGCCTCTACTGCCGCATGGGTGAGGGACAGATTCAACTGGCCGGGAGGCTTGGTGCTGGCCCTAAGCTGGGTGGCCTGGGAATATATACGGGGCCATTTTATTACCGGAGGATGGCCATGGGGTAGTTTGGGCCATACTCAATATGCCAACCCAGTCACCAGACAGATAGCCGCAGTAGCTGGGGTGGGTGGGCTATCCTTTATTATCGTATTGATTAATGTCATGATTATATTTCTTTTTGCAATAATTAGAGAAAAAAGAATGAAAAATAGCTTTAATTTAAAAAAAATAACTGAAATATTCCAAAAAAAACCAATTTTATCGTCTTTGGTTTCCGTATTATCACTTTTATGGATTTTTTTAATTATTATTAATATACATGAAATGATCGCTTATCAAAAAGCGCCGAAAGCAGAAATCAAAGTAGCCCTAATTCAAGGCAATATTAAAACCGACCAGGCCTGGGATAGCGCTTACAAGGACAAGGTTATGGCTAAGATGGCCATGCTTCATAAGCAAGCTGCTGTGCAAAAACCTTATCTCATTATTTGGTCCGAGTCCTGTTTTCCCGGGATTTTAGACTATAAACCAGACGAAAAGTGGAATAATCAATTAAAAAATCTCATAAAATCAACGGGAATTCCAACTTTATTGACCAGTAATGAGTATATTCCCACCTATAATATAACCGGGCAGCAATACCATCATTATAACAGTGCTTTTTTATTAGGTGCTGATGGCGAGCCTTTGGGACATTACCGGAAAATTAAATTGGTGCCTGCCGGAGAATATATTCCCTGGAATTGGATGAAATTGATTCTTCATGCAGTAGTGAGAGAACCCATTCCCCAGGATTTTGAACCAGGAACAAGTTATGAGCCCCTTCATTTGGGGCGCCTGCGTTTTTCCCCTCTGATCTGCTATGAAGATCATTTTGAAGAATTGGGGTATCAATTGGCCAAAAGAGGCGCGCTTTTTTTCGCTGCCCTGGCCAATAATGGCTGGTCCGGAGAACCGGCCATGGGCCTGCAACATACGACCATGTCCGTTTTTCTGGCAGTGGAACATCGCATGGAGATTGCCAAGGCGGATATGACAGGACCAACCTGTGTGATTGATGGCTGGGGAAAAATGTCCCGAGCGCTGCCTTATTATAAGGAAGGTGTTAAAATAGCTGAGATAAAAGTATCTAATTTTAAGCCATTTTTTACAAAATATGGCAATATTGTTCCTTTTTCATTAACTATATCATATTTTTTTATATTTTTTATATCTTTTTTTCCATTTTTACCCAAATGGATTGAAAATAAATGATTTTATGGTGCCAGCCACCGACTAGGGAACAATCGCGATTGTTCCCTACGGCCATTACAATAAAATTATTCACCGGTTTTTGACTTCATAAAAAACCGGTGCTATACTTGCGATAGTTATAAAAATCTCTTTAGTTTAAATTTGTTAATGGGGCAGGATGCATGCGTTATAAGCTGGGGGGAAAATTTAATATTAGCCTTTGTCGAAAGGATCAATCCTCTCGCTTCGATAAAGCTGTTTCCACCCTTCTCGCCTTTAGTTTTACCTTTATTTTGAATGGCCTTAATCCGCTTTTGAGCCAGGCTTTTGTCACTGAACCGGCACGGCCGGCAAACACCCAAAAAGAGATTTGTCCTCGCCATCCTGCGGCTTTGCCCGCCAAACCCATGATTCAAGATGATTACGCTACTTTGATCATGGACACGGACCTCAGGTGTATTTCCGATACCAAGTGGCTTGTGGGTACCGCCTGCCAAACCAGGCACAACAGCCCGGCCGTGGCGATGGTTGATTTCGAAGCGGAACTTATGGCTGTCCAACTTGCCAAGCCAAACTGTCCGGATGTTGTGGCCAAAAGCGCCAATCCTGCTCTTGCATTGCACTTGCAGGGAATTCCGGTTATTGCCGAAGACCATGACGGGTGGATTAATCCGGCCCAGGGTATTGCCTTGGTGGGGCCTTCCCGGAATCAGCATAAAATTATCACCTCTGACGGTGCCGGTTTGGACCGTTTTTTGGTTTGTGATCTCAAGGCCGACCAAAACTTGCAAGCGGGCCTCCGGCAGAATCAGGAACAATTTGCCTTTCTTACCCGATTGCCCGGTTACCTTGCAAGGTCAATCAATGGCGGGTTGTCCAAAGCCAGACTGAAACCAAGGGAAATGAGCCATCATGCAGTAGTACAATTCAGCCTGCCTTCCAAGCCACCCAAAACATTATTGCCACCCGTGACGGGCCGTGCTTTTGAAGCTTTGGGACTAAAAGTTTCGGCTATTTACAGTTCCCTTCAAAAATATAATGAGAAATCACCGGTCATGTCCAACGGGCCGCCCGCAGGCAAGGCTTTATGCTTGATATCTTCTCTTATCCTCAATCCTTCCCGGGTTTATTCCGCTCATGCGAAAACCATTCTGCTTGCAGCCGGCTTTAAAACTGTTTACCCGCAGGCAATAACCGGTAACATTTCCGGCGGCACTGCTGTTTATTTGTTCACTCATCAATCCATGCAGGCACCCTTGCCCAACGGCCCGGGTGCTTTGGCTTTCAGGATTTCCATGTCATTCAATGACATTAATATACAAACCACAATAATGGGGTGAGGATGATGTTAATCTATGGGAAAAATCAGGAACAAGACATGAGTCCCTGGGAACGCAAGCTTTGGGGTGGCCTAAGGCGCTACTTCAAACAGGTGGTTTCCTTTATTCTGCTGGTCACTTTTGCCTTCACCATGACCGGCATGGACGCCATCCTTGCCAATGCCTTTGACAACTCCAATTATTACCGCCAGGATCGCGATGATGACCTCAAGGCGCCCCTCAACCCCCTGCAGGATAACAAGCCTGATGCCTTTATTTCCTACAATCCGGTTCAGTCCAATCCCACGGATAATACGCCCCAGTTGAAAGACACCACGGTTAATGTCATTAAAGCTGAATATGGTGACCTGGTGGATACGGCCACCCTGAAAACCGCTGCGGAAAAAGCCGGCGGTTCGGTCAGCGTGGATACTATTGTGGAGCAAATTGCCGGCGATCAGGGCAAACAAGTATCGGCAGCCGACAATACCGCCCAACAGCAACCGCAGGCTGCAGCAGCCGGACAGGAGCAAACCAATCAGGCTGCCACTGCCGCCGGCCGGACCCAGAATCCGGAAACCATGGCGGATGCAGTAACTTTAGGCCAGGCCCCGGTGAGCATGGCCATGGATATCAATGGCGCCCAGTCTGAAAATAACGGGGCCGCCACCCAGCAGCAAACCGCCAGCCTGCCTTCAGCCGCGGCCGGCGCAGAAAAACCGGCCGGAGAAACCACGCAAAAAAGCCGGCAGCAAACGGAAACCACCCAGGTGGCTTCCGCGGAAAAGACCACGAGCAGCGAACAGCCGGTGCAGAAAGATCAGACCCGGACCACGGAAGCTAATAAACCGGCCACTGAAGAAGCCACCCAACCCAAGGAAGTGGCGGCTGATCAGGACAACAAAAAAGACCAGCAACAAGTGGTGGAAAACACCGAAAAAACCAAGGATCAGGAAAGTTCGGCCGCCCAGCAGCAACAGCAGGCCAAGCAACAGCAGAAAGAACCTTCCATGCTGGAGAGCGTGACCAACAAGGTAATGACCGTGCTTGGCCTGGCCCCTAATGAACCCAAGAAAACGGAAACCACCACGGCTGATCAATTAGCCCAAACCGAAAAAGGCCAGACCGCCGCGCAGGCACAAAAAGAGGAACAGCCGGTTCAGGCTGCGGCCGGTAACACGGAACAGGATAAACCCCAGCAAGAGGTGGCGGATACCAACCAGGACAAGCAAGCTCAAACAGTGGCGGATCAAACAGCGCTGAAAAAAGATTCGGAACAGCAAGTCGCCCAGGATAAACAAACCAAGCCGGGCGAGCAGGCAGTGGCCGGCCAGGATAAGCAGGATCAAACCGGGGTGGATCAAAGCGCTCCGAAAAAGGATTCGGAACAGCAAGTCGCCCAGGATAAGCAAACCAAACCGGGCGAGCAGGCAGCGCCCGGCCAGGAAACCGTTAAAAAAGAAGGTGAAACTCAGGTCACGGAAAAGACCAAAACCAACGACCAGGCAGTAAGCACCGATGATGTGCTGGCCATGCTGGGTGTAAAAGCAAGCGATGACAAGAAAAAAGAGGCTTCAGGTACGGATGAAACCCTGAAGGTGGATGAAGGCGTTAAAGTTGCGGTGGCCGAAGGCAAGGAGCAAACAGACAAGCAGGAAGTCAATGTGGCCGCCCTGGTGGATGACAAACCGGATAAAAAAGAAGCGGCTCAGGAGGTTGTTTCCAAAACCAAGGAAAGCGCCGTGGCGCAGGATAAGAAAGACAAGGACAGCCGGCTGACGGCTTCAGCGGCCAAAGACGGCAAGGAGCCGGTGGTCACTGTCGACAAAAAAGACCTTGATAAGGATACCAATGTACCCCTCGTGAAGGACGCCTCCCAAACGGACGTGGGCACCACCACGGCCATGGTGGGCCCTGACATTTCAGTGGCAGGCATCGACAAGGAAGTGAACGCCGCCGCCGCGGAAGCGGATGAGGACAGGGCAACAGCAGAAATTCCCGAGATGCCCTCGGACCTGGATTTTGGCAATGTTTCACCTGCCTTGGTCAACACCTCAAGCCACACTGATTTTGACGGCGCTCTTTCAGAAGTCGATTATTATTACAGCGACGGGCAGACCAATTCGTCCGGGCTTTACACGGCTTTAAACACCTTGATGAAGAATGGTCCTCCCAGCAGCACGAGCACCGGTTTCGTGGGCAACTTTGGCGACTTTGGCTATCACAGCAACTATTCTTATGACAACAGCTTTGGCATCAATTTCAATAACCTCTTCTCCTCCGGCAGCAACAGCAATCCCAATGAGAACAACGGCCAATATGACGCCATTTTATATCCCGACAAGACATCTTCTTCTTCGCGTCTTGCAGGTATTAACCTCCAAGGCAGCATTTTTTCCAGCTACCAGAACAGCGATTCCGGCACACCCCAAAGCTTTACCCAACAAGAAGTTGCCACGTTAAATGATGCGTACAACTCCATCAAAGGCTATCAGGCCGAAGCCCAATCTTTAGGCCGGCCCATGTCCCTGGCCGATGCCATCAAGACCTATATGTACACCATGATCCACCCCAATGCCACGATACCCGTGGTTAGCACCGTCAATAATTTTCAATCCAGCAACTGGACCGGCGAGCGCACCAGCAATTGGGACAGCGTGGCCAATGATTACGCCAACCGTTATGACCATCCCAATCCTCCGGATGATGACAAGAAAGGCAAAGGCGGCGGAGGCTGCGCCTCCTTCCTGGCCTCGCCGCTGGGCAAGATTTTCATGTTTGTTGTTGAAGTGGTGGCCACTATCTTTACCGTGGGCACGGCGTCACCGATTCTGCTGGGCATCATGCTCAGCCTCGAAGCCATTCAGACCTTTATACCCAACCTGCCCACGTGGCTGTCCTTTGGCTTGTCCATCCTGACCGTGGCCATTGGCGGGTGGATCAAGGGACTGACGCAAGCTGCAGCAAAGGCCGGCGGCCAAACTGTCAGTGCTTTTGTTAATCAAGCCAAAGGGCTCATGAACACCCTGGGTAACGATATTGTGAAACGAGCCATCATCAAAGCCGTGGTCAAGGGGCTGGTAGGCAAGATGGTGATGATGCTCATGCCTGACGGCGTGAATCCCATCCTCTCGGCGTTGGTCAACATGACCATGACTGCCTTTGCCGATGTCCTGTCGGATGCCATTGCCAATGGTAATTTCAACAATTTTTCCAAACTATTTGTGGAAAAAATCAAAAATCTTTTTGGCTTTGGTTCCGGCTCCAGCGGCGTAAGCAGTATGAGCGGGATCCTTCTGTCAGAGGGTGTCATCACCCTGGCGGCCGCGGCAGCAGATTGGATGGTCAAGGAAGCCATGGGCAAGGACACCAGCATAGGCAGTATTATGGGCGGTTTTGCCTCGGCCCTGGTATCAGGTTTTTGTCATTATACGGTGATGAAGACGAACCTGTCTTCCAGGGGCATTGAGTTAACCGATGCCCAACAGACAGCCCTTGTGCTTGATAAGATCGTAGCGCCCATTATTGATACGGTCATCTCACGGGTGATCACGGTATTCCTGGGCCAGGCCAGCAGTCTTAATCCCGACCAGGCCATGAACAATCTACAAATTCAGTTCGTGGCCGGCCAGGTGGGCCAAATTGGCAGTATACTTATGCCTTCCGTTACGGTAAACCAGCAAACCGGGCAGGTGATGGTCTCCTCCCTTTCAGACAAATGGAGCGCTGCCACCCAGAACTGGGGCAGCAGCAGTTCTCCCAATTACAACACCAACAATACACCGACCCCGCAAACGCCCTTCAGCCAGCAGGTGGTTGCTGCCGCGGCCAATGGCACCCAGCCCGGACAAGGCCCCAACGGGACAGCCGCCGGCACTGTGGGCAAGCCAAGCGACACGGGCATGAAGACCCCGCCCACCTCGACGGAAGGGCTGCAAGGCTCGGGGACGGTGACCGGCAACCAGGCCTCCAATCCCAATGATATAGCACCAAAAAACCCCGACCCCATTGCTGCCGGGCAAATTAAGCAGCCTGAACCGGCGCCGATGCCCGCCAAAGATGACAGCGCCGCCAAACCTGAAGCAGGTGCGCCCATCGGCCAATCCAAGGGCAATGAAAGCATTACGAATCCGCAAGTGTCCGTTGCGGAAAACGCCGGGGCCAAAGGCATGAACAGCTCCCCGCAGGCACCGCCGACGCAGCAGGAAAAGCCCAAGCAGGAAACTTCGGAACAGAATAAACCGGAGCAGCTTCAGGCTCCATCTCAGACTAATGTTCCCGAACAGGCGCCGCAGGAAAATGCCAAGCCCAAACAAGCACAGGCGCAGGCACCCCAGCCGGAAAGGCAGGATAATGCCCAAAGCGCGCCGCAGCCGGATAGTAAAAATCAGCAGCGTCAGGAAATGGCTCCGCAGGACCAACGCAAGGAATCGGAAAAAACGCGCCAGGAAGTCAAACCTCAGAAAATCGCCGACCTGGATGCTGGCCGCCGCGACGGCGAAGTACCGGGAGCTAAAAAAAGCGGTAATCAAGTCACAGGCCAAGGAAACAACAGCAATGGCGGCGATGGTGACAACAGCGGCAATGGAAATAATTCCAAGGTCACCATGGATGAGGCCATGGGCCAGCTC
>CAYVTN010000032.1:0-14379 GCA_964454395.1 uncultured bacterium
ATTGATGCCGGAGGCACTGGCCGCGGTCACCGTATTGCCGCTATTGAGATCAACCGCTTGAGCCTGTCCGGTAAACGTCAAGGCGCCCACCTCGGGACCAACGGTCACCAGCCAGGTGAAGTCCTGGCTGCCGCCGCCGGCAATGGTGGCTGAAGCCGGCGTGGTGCTGCCCATGGTTTCCACGGTGGCGCTGCCCGTACCGGACCAGCCCAGGTTGACAGGCCGTGCCAGCAAAGCATTGGCTTGCCCTGTGTTGGTCACCCTCATGGTCAAGGTAAAGTCACGCAGCCGCTCGGCATTATCCGGTCCCTCCAAGCTGCAGGTAAGATGGGCCGGAGACTGTACGGTGATCACGGTTGAGCTTGCATTGGAGGTGACGCCGGCCGCGTCAAAGGGATCATTGCTATACGCCTGACCGGTGACGGTGACATGTCCCGGCGCGCCGGCCGTATAAGTCCAGCTAAAGCCCTTCGTTTCTCCCCGGCCAATCAGTTGCGTGGCAGGCACAGGGCCGCCGGCATAGGCAGCGCCGCCCAAAACCGTCAGGGTACTGGGCGTTACGGTGAGGGCTTGGGGCACATCGCTGCTGCTGTCATTGGTCACGGTCATGGTCACGTCTATCGGCTGTCCTGTGCTCACCGTGCCCGCAGCCGCCGCCATGGTCGTGGTCAAGTGGGGACGGTCGGGATTACGGATTAAAACAGGATTGGAGTCCGTCGCCGTAGAGGTCAGGCCAGCCATGGTGAATGAATCCACGCCAAAGGCCTGACCGGTAAAAGTCACGCCTCCGGGACTGGTGGCCTGATAGGTCCAGCTAAAATCTTCATGTCCCCCGCCCGGGATTGAGGCATAGAAGCTGGGTGAGGGACCGCTAAGGTACGTGGCATTGCCGGCCACCGCTAAAGCGGTGGGAGAAACAGACAAAGCGTCCGGTCCGCCCACATTGTAGACTCCCATGGTTACCGTAATGTTTTGGTTGGTCAAGACAGGATCAGGGCTGGCCGTCAGGGTGGAAGCCATCTCGGAAAAAGGTACATCCACTTTAACATAACCGTCCGGGTCGGCGATGGTGGTGTTCTCTTCGATTTTGATTAAATCGCCTCCGCCTTGTGTCCCATTGACCACGCTGACTTCCGCCGGTGCATCGGCGGTTTGTTGAATCGTGTTGATCAGGGTAAACGTTTTACCATTGGGAGTCATGTCCTGCGCCGTGAAATTAACGGTCCCGGTTGAAGTCATAATGTTGTTGAGACTGACCACGGCGGCTTTGGCTTTTTGACTTAAAAACGCAAACCAGGAAAAGACCCGGCTGTCATTGGAGTCGCCCACACTATTGGCGGTGGTCACCACGGCCGTATAGGTTACGCTATTGGGCGCGGCAATGGTCACGGTGGACCCCAAAGGCGCGGCCCCCTGAAAATAAGCCATAGCCTCGCCATCATCATCCGTGACGGTTTCCGTCAGGCTCATGCTGCCCCCGCCGCTGGGTGTGAAGACCACCGTTTCCCCTCCCAAACCCAACCCTTCCTTATCCACCACCACGGCGGTCACGGTAACGGGTAAAGGCCCGCCCGTACCAAAAGCGTAGAGGTATTTATCGACCTCTGTTCCCAAGGTTACCAAGGCATCGGGAGAACCGTCGACCGTGGTGTCATTAACCTCCAATTGGTCTCCGCTCCCGCCGGTAGCCGGAGCCAGATAGGCCACGGCAGGTGCATTGCTGCTGTGATTGCTGATGGGCCCGACGGAGATGGATTTCTGGTTGTCCGAATAGTCATGAGTCAATATGCTTTCGATGGCAAAGCTTTGGTTGGGAACCGTATTGAAATATTCATGCACATAGGCCACGTTTAATTTGCGTTCAAAACGGTTGTAAAAGGGAATGGCGCGGTAATAGGTTTGCACTGTATCTTGATTATAGGTAATGACCGTTACCGGCGCGGCGGTAAAATCCGGCGTGGAGACCTCGATCTTCTCGCCATATCCGCTCTGCTCATTATAGGATGTTTTTACCATGCCGTTAATATCCGTTTTAAAACCGCCCGGCGGAGGCGCCGGCAGGGTACCCTGGGATGAGGAGAAGTTAACCGTTACATCGGGTATGGCATTGCCGTCAGCGTCGGTCACCACAGCCACGATATTGGTCGAACTTCCGCTCTCTGCGTAAGCTTGTAAAAATTGGCTGTTGATAGATTTGATCGTGATGTAGGATTCGATATCATTGGAAGTTCCGAAATTGGCGTGGATAACATCGCCGATGCCGGCGGTATTAAACACGATATACCCTATGCCAATACGAGGTGGAGAAGCGGAACCTGCCTGATCAAAGGTTTCTCCTCGAACAATGGTTTTATTGTTGTCAGAGTTGTCCACCACTTGTAAATTGGAAGTTGACAGGGCATCGTTGTTGGTCGCCAAATTGGATTCCATTTCCACGGTAACATTGCGCAACAACAGCGTGGTCGGGTCGTACCACATAAAAGACCGGTCCGCCCCCGTGTAATTCGAACCGGCGGAGGGCCATATACTGACCGGCGGCATGCCGGGCGAGCTGACCGTAATGGTATTGCCGTATCCAATGACCGTGGTGGCCTGGGAGACCACAAACCCTCCTCCATTGGTCTGTCCGTTGGTGAGGCTTAACGTCCCGGCGGTGGAACTAAAATTAATCTGTTTGTTGGCCACCCCATTGCCGTATTTGTCCATAGCCACAGCCCAGATTTCCGGCCTATCGCCCGGCATGGCGAAGGCCAACAAAAATTCATCCGGGTCACCACCGGCCCGGATATAAATATCATAAGTGGGACTGGTATAGGTCGACTGCAACCGCAAAATATCGCCTTCCCCGATGGTTCCGTAGCCGGCATATCCTTCACAAAGCCTATTTTCATTTTGAGGGTAAAAATAATAACTCAGTGAGGCATTGATGCCATTGCCGGATGTCTGGTCGAGTTCGTCATAGCCCCGAAAATTACCCTGGCCAAAGGTATCGGTCATTATATTATTGGCGGACTGAACCACAACCCCAAAGGCATTATGGGTTTCAGGATCATAAAGCCCATAAACCCGATCGGTACTGCCCGGTGATTGACCATTGGATAAATAGATTTTAACGTCACCCAAACCTGCCGAGCTTACGGTCAGGGTATCCCCTAAAGCTCCTCCCGTAATCTTATTGTAGGCAATGCCCGACCATACGGTAATCGTGTTGCCATAATCCAAAACCCCGCTACCACTGAGACTGTAATTAATAGGAATATTTTTAACGGCATTGCCGTTTTTATCAGCCACCATGGCCCAGACCTTGGGGCTGGTACCGCCCGCAGCGCAAGCCATTAAATACCGCTCTTCATCCGGGGGCATGGTAATTACCGAGTTGGCGTAAAGCCCGCTGTTATAAGTAGCCCCTCCCGGATAGCGGTAGATGGTGCCATAATGATAGATGCGGATTAAATCTCCTGCTTCCGATCCACCATAGACCACATAGCTGGAGGCAGGCCGCTGCGACGTTTGTTCCACGAAATTCCCCGGATAGGGATAGATATTATCAACACTCAATTCGTCCACATCCCGCCTTAAATCAGCGGAATTCTGGACCAACACATTGGTATTCCGGTCAACGATCGCCGTATGAATCGCCCTTGTTTTCTTTTCATACCAAGAGAAAACTTTGCTGCTGCTGTTGATGGGCACGCTGTTCTCCGTGGTGATCTCCACAGGCAAGGTTTCAGCCAAATTACAGGCAATAATAATGGCATCCCCCAGGGTTCCGCCGCTTTGATTAAAAACAGCCAGGCCATTGTCATCGGTCAGTGCGCTCGCTGGCGTCATGATGCCGGCCGAACATTGGGCGGTAATGGTCACGCCGGCAATACCCCGGCCCTCGCGGTCAATCACTGAAGCCACCACTTCCGGATTGGCGCCGCTGACGGCGTAGGCATTCAATAATTTGCTGTAGGTCTCCAACACCGGATCCCAGGTATTGGAAAGGCTAACCAGGGATATCGAAGCATCCGGATCACCGCTGATTTCGTCCACATTAATATTGATTTGATTATTGCTGTCATAAGTCCCCTGATAAACCTCCCGGCTGTAGGGGCAAACCGCCGGGTCCTGCATGATGATATTAGCAAAGGTCAGGCGTTTGGTATCATTATCACCATTGTTGTCAATGTCGTCATTGTCGATAGACCCTGCATTAGTGGTCACCATCACAAGGGTGCCGGGATCCACTACGGCCGCATTAACTGTATGGCGAGGCTCGTCAAACCAAGCAAGCACCATGTCCGAGGCTTGCACCGCTCGCGCGCTGGAAACGGTAATCGTGTTGGATTTCCCATTGGCCGTGAGCACATTGCCATTGAGACAATAAATGTTGATTTTATCGCCCAAGGCCGCATTGCTCACACTTACTTGGGTGGTCCCTCCGGCATCGGTGGTCACGTTGCTTAGATCGAGAATTCCCGATCCGGCGGTGATGCTCACCGACAAAGGCACGCCGCCCACCCCAATACCATTGGAATCGGTCACTACAATGGTAAGGCGAGGATTTATCCCCGTGGTGGCAAAACCTTCAGCCTGATTGGGGATGCCTGCTGCATTAACCATTAGCGGCATAAGCATTATGAGCATCATCCAATAAGCTCTTGATAATAATAACTTCATCGTGCTCCTCCCCCCGCTTGGAACAAGGCATCCATGCTATCGGGTTTGAATGTTGAATAGCGGAAAATGGAAATGGTGCAAAAATACCAAAGTTACAAAAATTTCATTTCCCATCTGGTTAGTAACGGTTTTTTTTAATTAATCATTAATGGTTTTTAGGCGTCTTTGAAATTGAACATGCTGATAATGGTGGCGGGGAGTTCTGCTATATAAGAAAACTACATCAATTTCAATTTATTTTATCAGTACCACATGCTTAATGAGGCGATCCTTCACGGCAATTGCAAAATGGCGGTTATGTCAACCCTTTTCAAAAGATACACCGGCAGGAAAACAAATTTAATGGGGGCGAAAATTTTTTCGCCCCTACCCACTCCCAGGGGCAAGGTTTGGCAAATGTTCAAGACAGGGAACCTCTATCAAAAAATTCCTTTATCTGACCTCCCCGCTTGCTTTTGATAAATTAAAAAATGCTTTTAGGCGTGTTTACATTCCAGGCGGGCCACGCGTTTTTCCAGCATTTCAAAATCATCATAGGATACTTTCCGGCGCAAGTCCTGCCGTATCGCGGTCTGGCCTTCATGCAAAAGAACCATTTCTTCTTTTACAGTAACCATATCCTTTTTGAGCACGCTTGCGTCCTGTTTAAGTCCGCCTACGTCTTCTTTTAATACCATCACATCCTGTTTTAGGTGTTTGAACTCATACTGCATGTACTCAAACATCTTTTTTTGGTTGTCTTCAAAACGCTCCACCACGGCTTTAAATTCATTCATGGTTATTTTTCCTTCCCCGTTCATTGTTCACCTCCATAGTCTATGCCCGGCCGCAGGGGTTTGGCAAGGCTCAATTATATAGACAGGGAAATGAACTCTTTCTTGCAATAAAAATGCGTTCCGTTTGAAAAAATAAAAAAGGCGGCTGATGACTCAGCCGCCTTAGGTGGTGGATTGACAGGCTTAGGCGCCTTTGCCGCATTTCAGGAGCAGGCGGTGCCAGCGTTTGTCGACTTCGTCCTGGATTTCCTTAACCAGGCCTTCGTTTTCCGGTTTCAGGAGATGGCGGAAACGGGTCTGGGTTTTGTAGTACTCGGTCACCGGTTTTTTATCTCTCACATCACGGGAGAGTTTCCATTCCCCGTCAATGACTTCATACAAAGGCCATAAACAGGTGTCCACCGCCAGGCGGGCGATCTCCATGGTCTTGGCGGGATCAGAACCCCAGCCCAGACGGCAGGGCGTGTAGACATTGATAAATTTCGGGCCTTCTATGCCGAAGGCTTTGTCGGCCTTGCGCATTAAATCCATGTGATAGCCTACCGACGCCTGGGCGGCGTAGGCAATATCATGGGCAGCCAGGATACCGGTCAGATCTTTGGGAAACTGCACCTTGCCGGGGATGACCTTGCCGGCCGGCGAGGTGGTGGTGTGCCCGCCCTTTGGTGTGGCCGAGGAGCGCTGCACGCCGGTGTTCATGTAGGCTTCGTTGTTGTAACACACATAGAGCATATTGTGGCGGCGCTCCATGGCACCCGACAGGGACTGAAACCCGATGTCATAGGTGCCGCCGTCTCCGCCCAGGGCCACGAACTTCAAATCCGTGTCTACCGGCAAGCGGCCTTGCTTTTTCAGGGACCGGTAGGCGGTCTCCATGCCGGACACGGTGGCCGCCGAATTTTCAAAGGCATTATGCATGAAATTGCCGCGCCAGGCGGTATAGGGGTTGATGGTGGTGGCGATCTCCATGCACCCCGTGGCGCAGCCGGTAACCACCGGCGACGGTGACTGGCCGTAAATCATGCGGATGACCTGCGGAAAACCGCAGCCCGCACAGGCCCTATGGCCGCCGGCCAAGCCAACATTTTCTTTTGCTGTAAGCTGTTTTAAATTCAGCATTTTTTCTTCTCCTTTATCCTTGTAACCAGGATCCGTGCCGGGTGGTTCGGGAATTCAACTGCACCTTTACCCTCCCTGCAGGACCCTGATCAAAATAGTTGCCTTGCGTTATTCGCGCACACCCCAATAGATCACCCGTTCATCCATGGTGGCAGGCATAGGGGCATTCATGGTTTTCTCCATGATCTGTTCCAATTCAGTAAAATGAATTTCGCGGCCGCCCAAACCGTACACATAATTAATGACTTTGGCTTTCAGGCCGGCATCGTACAAGCCTGCCTTTAATTCAGCCGCCAAAGGCCCGCCCTGGGTATTAATGATGTCGGAGCGGTCCATGATGGCGATATTGGGCACATGCTTCAGGGCCGCAGCCAATTCCTCTGCCGGGAAAGGCCGGAAGACGCGAACTTTCAGAACCCCGGCCTTAATGCCCCGTTCCCGCAGGTTATCCACGGCCACCCGGGCCGTGCCGGCCGTGGACCCCAAGGCCACGAGGGCCACTTCAGCATCGTCCAGGCGATAACCTTCGTAGAAGCCGTACTCGCGTCCAAAAACTTTGCCAAACTCTTTGCCGATCTCAAGAATGACTTTCTTGGCATTAATCATGCCCTGGGCCGCAGCGCGGCGATGTTCAAAATAAAAATCCTGCAGATCGGCGGACCCCACGGTAATGGGCTCATTGGGATTGAGCAGGGTAAAGGCCGGTTTGTAGTCACCGATAAACTTCTGTACTTCAGCATCAGGGTAGGTCAGGACGTTTTCCATGCCGTGGCTGATAATAAACCCGTCCGTGCTGGTCCAGGCCGGCAGCAGCACATCAGGATGTTCGGCAATGCGCACGCACTGAATCAAATTGTCATAAGCTTCCTGGGGATTTTCAGAAAAAATCTGGATCCAGCCGCTGTCGCGGGCGCCCATG
The DNA here is from genome assembly GCA_964454395.1 of uncultured bacterium. Taxonomy (GTDB): domain Bacteria; phylum Oederibacteriota; class JAAXVQ01; order JAAXVQ01; family JAUVAV01; genus CAVQBK01. The sequence continues at coordinate 7,480 of CAYVTN010000032.1, forward strand.
GTGTCGCTGTGGTCGCAATGAATATTAATGGGCCCGGACAAAGCCCGGTTGACTTCCGCCATCACGATCGGCAAACGATAACCGGCCGCAATATAAAGAATTTCATACATCAAGGCCAAGCCTTGTGACGAAGTGGCGGTCATGGTGCGCGCACCGGCGGCAGCAGAACCCATGCAGGCCGACATGGCCGAATGTTCCGATTCCACGGTGATCAGCTCGGTTTTCACCATGCCGTCATTCACAAAGCCGGCAAAAATTTGCATGATTTCCGTGGCCGGGGTGATGGGATAGGCCGCACATACATCCGGATTAATTTGGCGCATGGCTTCGGCCATGGCTTCATTCCCGGTTTTTGCTTGCATTATCTTTTCCATTGATTCTACTTCCCCTTTCTCATTGGCAGGTGGTGACTTTTGCCTTGGATACCATGGTAATGGATTTAGGCTTGGTCGGACATTCGTGGGCGCAGATACCGCACCCTTTGCAGTAATCCAGACTGACCTTCTCAATCTTACCGTCTTTGGTCTGCCAGCAGTCATCAGGGCAGGTAATCCAGCAGGCCATGCAATGAATGCAGGTTTCGGGATTCCATACCGGCACTTCTGTCGCCCAGGCGCCGGTCTTGAATTCCTGGGAACTTGCGGCTTTTAAAATATTGCCATGAGGAAAAGCTTTCCATCCCGGTTTTTTCACTTCAGTGCTCACTGAACCTTTACCTCCTCATAAGCCCGGCGGATCGCGGTCATATTGCCTTCCACGACTTCCGGACGGTTTTTAAATTTTTTCTCCATTTTCTTGCGTGTATCTTCCAGCAATTGCTCAAAATCCATTAAGCTGGTCACTTTCACCAAGGCGCCCATCATGCAGGTGTTGGGCACATTGCGTTTAATGCATTCCAGGGCGATGTTGGAGGCATCGACCGTAAAAATATTTTTGCCTTTCCAGGCCATGCAGGAGCGGACTTCTTCCGGGGTTTCTTCGGTGTTGACCAGCAAAACGCCTTCCTGCTCGTCCAGCCCGGCCGTGACATCCACGTCCTTCATCAGCGAAGGATCAAGCACCACCACCACCTTGGGATTGGTCACCGAACAGTGTAAATAGATCGGTTCCCCGCTGATGCGGTTGAATGATTGGACCGGCGCGCCCATGCGTTCCGGACCGTATTCAGGAAAAGCTTGCACATACTTGCCGGCGTTAACCACCGCTTCCCCCAACAACAGGGCGGCTGTCTTGGCGCCTTGACCTCCGCGGCCATGCCAGCGGATTTCGATCATGTTTTTCATTAGTGAACGTCCTCCTTATGAGACGATTTTAAATACGCTTTAGGTGCGCCCGGTTTTCAAACCGTCGGCCACGCAGGGAGGCCATGGCGCTTTTCTTCAACTCCATCAACCAGACGGTTTCTTTTGCCCGGAAAGTTCTTCTGTCAACCCTTGGGCTCCCCCCCCTTGGGCGCCGGGCAACCATTGATACGGTCCAAGGTCCGGCCCAAACATACCATACTGCTGCAAGGATAAAACACACCGCCTGCGTTGGACTGCTGGTCTCAAGGAATGATGGTGGTATATCTTTGGTTGATAAGAAGCCGTACATTAAGATCAGTTTAGAGTCTATATCTGGATTATCTACGTTTTTGTGCAGATAATCCAGATATAGACTCTAATCCAGCTCCGCTGGTTAGGACGGAAGCCACCCGGTAGTCTTGGCGGGCTGCCGGGCACTGTTTTCAGGAAAAAATTATACGCATTTCTTTTAAAAAGACAAGGGTCAATTAAACATTTTAAGATCAAATCTCAACTTTTCCAAAGTTGAGGTCAAATTTTATATTTCTTAGTGAGGACCTGTAGCTTATCCATGGCCTCATGCAGGGCCTGACCGGCCTCAAGCACTTGATTCATGGAACTGACCTGCTGTTCCGCAGCATGCTTGGCCGATTGAAAACCGGCAAGGTTGTCATTGGCGATGTCCGCGGCTTCATGGACGCTTTTAAATACCTTTTGATGAATATTTTTCACCAGGGTTATTTCCTGCGCCACCTCGCCCACCAGCCTGCCTTGATAAACGATGTCCGCATTGAGTTCCTTAAAGACATCCTGGACTTCCCGGGCCACTTGGTGCCCTTTTTCCACATCACCTGAATGGACGCTGATTTGCTGCACCAGTTCATTGGTTTTCTTTTTGTTGGAGGTCACAATTTGGTTGATTTGCTTGGCCGCGGCCGAGGCCTCCTCCGCCAATTTGCGCACTTCATCGGCCACCACCGCAAAGCCGCGGCCGTTGTCCCCTGCCCGGGCCGCTTCTATGGCCGCATTCAGGGCCAGGAGATTGGTTTGGTCGGCGATGCCTGAAATCACGCCCACAATTTTCATAATGGCTTCTGATTCACTGTCCAGCTTGGATACTTCTTCCGTGGCTTTTTTGACCGACGTGAGCAAGCCTTCGATTTCATTGACCACATTCTTCACGGCTTGGTTGCCTTGGGTGGAAAGGGTATTGATTTCCTTGTTTAAATTCTCGGTGAGCGTATCAATCAGGGAAAAAACCTGGCGCAGGCGGTCGGAAAGTTCTTCCACGTTTATATTGACCAGATCAGCGATCTCCCGCTGATGGGTGCTGGCGGCCGTCAGCTGGTCCACATTCTGCAGCACCTGCCGGCTGGCGGCTTCCACGATGGCACTGGCATCCATGACGGAAATTTCCGAATTTTGAATGCCCCCTTGAATCTCGCGAATAAATCGGATAAAGATCTGGAATTGCTCATAAAGGTGGCTGATATTGTCCTTGACCTGGGAGATTTCACCATGGTCGAATTGCCGGGTAAGCCGGAAGGAAAAATCACCTTCGCGCGCCTTGCGCGAGGCTGCCTGAAGTTCTTTCAAAGGTTTGAGCAGGTAGGCTTGGCCCACCAAAAAATTGACCTGCCCCACGATCAGACCGGCGGCTATGCAGGCCGGAAGGAACAGCAGCCAGGCGACGCCGTGCAGGCCCATCAAAGGCCCTATCGTCAGGGGAAAGAGCAGGCCGATGGCCAGCCCTATGGTCAGGCTTATGGCATGATAAGAATGACGCTTAAACCAAGTCCCCCGGGTGTTTAAATTGTCTTTCGATGAACTAAAAGTCATAGTTCGCGCCTGCCGTCCAGAGCCTGACCAATGGTCACATCATCGGCATATTCCAAATTGCCGCCTGCCGGCAGGCCGCTGGCCAGACGGGTCACTTTAATCCCCAGCGGTTTAATCAAGCGGCTTAAATAAATGGCCGTAGCCTCGCCTTCCACATCAGGATTGGTAGCCACCACGACCTCGTGAATCAAATCGCCCTGGAGGCGCTGAAGCAGTTCCTTAATTTTCAACTCTTCCGGACCGATGCCTTCCAAAGGCGAAAGCGTGCCCATGAGCACATGGTACCGGCCGTGATACAGTTTGGTCCTTTCCAGGGAAAAAACATCGTTCGGTTCTTCCACAATACATAAGGAGGTGGTATCGCGCCGCGGATCCCGGCAAATGGGGCAGAGTGTTTCCTCGGAGAGGGAGAAGCAACGCTCACAATATTTGATCTTGTCCTTGGCTTCAATCAGGCTTGCAGCCAGCCGTTCCACCTGGACCCGGTCCTGGCGAAGCAAATAAAAAGCCAGCCGCTGGGCTGATTTGGGACCAATGCCGGGCATCTTGCCCAGTTCATTAATCATGCGGGCCAATGCCCCGGAAAATAAATCCATGATGATTAGCTAAAAGGATTCATGCCGCCAAGACCACCCGTAATTCTGCTCATCTGGGAAGCTGCTGCTTTTTGGGCCCGGCGCAGGCCGTCTTCGATGGCTTCTTTCACCACTTTTTCCAGTTGGGCCTTGTCCGGTTTTTCCAGTAATTTTTCATCAATGGTGACCTTTTTGATATCCATGGCGGCATTCATTTCAATGACCACCGCTTCCCGGCCGCCTTGGCCGATCACGGTCTGGGCGGCAAGCGCCGCCTTGGCCTGTTTCATCTGGCCCTGCATGTCCTTCATTTTTTTTGCCATATTGAACATATTCATTCCTCTAGCCTCCTTAAAATCCACACCGGCAAAGCCGCCAAAACGCAAAGAAAAAACGCCCCAGCCTATCCGGCTTGAACTTTTTATGATCTTTGTTTTTTACGAGATCTCCGGCCGGCGTGCCTTCTTACCGGGTCACTTATGTTGCGTCACATCCACAATTTTACCGCCGAATAATTCCAGGGTTTTCTGCACCAGCGGTTCTTTGCTGGCTATCTCGTCAAATGCCTTTTGCCGTTGGGTTTGTTCATCCACTGCCGGATCATCCGATAAAGAGTTCTGCTGATCTATAGTCAGCCTGAGTCGCGTGGGCCGGCCAAGGTGTTTTTCCAAAACCGCCTCAATGATTTTTTTGGAATCTTCTTTATCCAATCCGGTTTTATGATAGTCGGAAGCGCAGGCCAGTTCGACCCAGCCTTCCTCCGCCTGGGCCACGGTCACATCCCTGAGCAGTGCCTGGGTACGGCGGTTCTCCTGGCCCACGGCCTCCATGATGCCGGACCAGGCTTGTTTCACTACATCCACATAGGTTTCAGGCCCGGCTTCCTCCAGCATATCAGCCACCAGGGCAGGCTCCCCCGGTTCTTCCTGCCGGGGAGACGGTTCAGGGTCATTCTGGACCGCGTTCTCCTGCACAGACGTTTCCCGTTCACTTGAAGACTGGACTTTGGTCTGGCCGCCACCGGCCACAGGCAAGGGCGCATCGGGCATCCGGGTTAGCCGGTTTTCCAAAGTGGTCAATTGATTCCAGACCGATTCCAGCGAAACCACCCGTTGGGCCTGACAAGCCTGGATCAAAAACAACTCCAGCATCACCCGCGGGTGCTGGCTGCGACGCAACTCATCATCAGTGGCTGCCGCCAGTTTGGACAACGCCGTCAGCTCTTCCAGGTCGAACAAGGCGCTCTGGCGCTGCACAGCCTCCATCACGGCAGCCGATTGACTCTGCATTTCCCGGGCGCGGTCGCCCAGGACTTTGTGCATAACCAAGGTCCGCCAATACTCCACCCAATCCTTCATGAACAGTCGCAAATCGGCGCCCTGGTTGACCAGTTGTTCGATCACCTGCAAGGCCCGGTCAGCCTCATGGCTGCTGATGGCATCCACCAGGCCTATAAAAATCTGGGTATCCACCAGGCCGAGCACAGCCACCACATCCTGCGGGGTGACTTCCTGGCCGCTAAAGCTGATAATCTGATCCAGCAGGCTTTGGGCATCGCGCAGGCTGCCGTCCGCCCCGCGGGCGATGATATGCAGCGCCTCTTCATCCACCTTGATGCCTTCCCGCGCGGCCATGAGCGCCAGCCGTTCCGTGATCTGTTTGATCGGAATGCGGCGGAAATCAAACCGTTGGCAGCGGCTGACAATGGTGGCCGGCACTTTATGGGACTCCGTGGTGGCCAGAATGAAAATGCTGTGCGCCGGCGGTTCTTCCAGGGTTTTCAGCAGGGCATTGAAGGCGGCATTGCTCATCATATGCACTTCATCGATGATCATCACCTTGTACCTGCAAGTGAGCGGTGCATAGCGCACTTTTTCCCTTAATTCCCGGGCGTCGTCCACCAGGCCGTTGGAAGCAGCGTCTATTTCGATCACATCAGGCGTGGCCCCGCTGACAATTTCCTCGCAGCGTACGCAATGATTGCACGGTTCACCATTCACCGGGGACAGGCAGTTGACAGCCTTAGCCAGCAAGCGGGCCGTGGTGGTCTTCCCCACGCCCCTGGGCCCGGTAAACAAATAAGCATGGGAGATGCGGTTGGCCTGGAGGGCGTTTTTCAACGTCCGTACAATATGTTCCTGGCCCACCATGTCTTCAAAATTTTGCGGCCGCCATTTCCGGGCCATGACTACATAGGACATCAGATCTACCCCTTTTACTTTATAATTCTCTAAACCGGCAGAGCCGGAAAAAATCTTTCTCACACAAAGGTCACAAAGTGCACAAAGTCGAAGACTTTCTATTATAATTTGTTTTGCTTTCCTTTGTGTGCTTTGTGACCTTTGTGTGAGATAATATTATCTACGCAACATGCGACTATTCTGCTGACGCAGTATCTAATGAAAATCAATGAAGCCTTTTTCTAATCCACGCACTATTTTTCCTGCAATCAAGGATCGCATAAATCTGCACTTCATTATGGTTAAATTGATAGTAAATTGCAAAAGGGAACCTCTTGGAGAGCAGGCGATGATATTTTTTAAAATGAATACGGTGGCGTCCGGCAAACAATCTCAGGGACTCTATATCTCCAAAAAGAGCCTCTAAAAAATATGTTCCTAATCCTTTTTGCTGCATTTCATAAAAATAATACCCCTCGATGAGATCCTCTTTTGCTGATTTGAGAATTTTTATATTCATTCAATCTCTTTCCGAATATCACTTTTAGCCTGGGTCCAATCTATAAATTCATCCTTAGCCCCTGAAATAGATTCCTCGCGTTTTTTTAAAATTTGTTCGTGCCAATGGGGTGAGTTAAAGTTTATGGCACTATGGCAAATGTCATCCCATAGCAGCTCCATGGTTTTTAGTTTCTCTTCAATGGTCATCCTTTGAATATTGATATCCATAATGGTCTCCCGTTTTTTGCTATAATTATGAATAGTAACTGATGGTCACTTGCTTTTTGGATTCTAATTCACTGGGTAGCGGCTGTCAAACTGTAAATTTCCCAAAAACCTACAGGAACCATTGTATGCTTTTGTAGGGGTATTGCATGCGCCCACACAAGCACTTTCTTTGCACCGTGATGTCTGCTTTTGCCAGGAAATACAGGCAAAGCCATCGTTTTTTTCCGGTTTGACCGGCTTATATGGCGCGCCGAACCGACCGGCCCACACGGTGGGCCAGGCCTTTCGCCCGGC
>CAYVTN010000033.1:0-14206 GCA_964454395.1 uncultured bacterium
TTTTTGAAGCAGTTGCAGGTGGGGTAAACGCCACTGTTCATACGATTACCCATCCCTTTCAACAGGTATACGAAGCGTCAGGGGGGAAATATTTAGTTGCCCGGACGAGAGAAGCAGGGATTAATGCGCTGGAGAAACAACAAAGCGCGAAGGAAACAACTGCGGCTGCTGAAAAGGGTATAACGCAGGAAGCAGCGTTAGCCGGATTGGCAAAAGCTGAGGCGTCAAGTGATCGGGAAGCAGCGTCAGCCGGGTTGGCAAAAGCTAAGACGGAAAGTCAACTGGAAGTTGTGCCGGCTGAATTAGCAAGAATTAAGCAAGAGGGAAAAGCCGATGCGGGTAAAACGGTGACGGACATGACCGCTCCTGAAACAGGCAGTGCCGCCAAGGCTCCTAAACGGATGGCTTTTTCCGCTTTGGCGCCGGAAGTTCAGGGCGCGATAAAGTTGGAGTTGGCCCAGGCCGGTGCTGACCGGGCCACCGTTGCCAAGGTCATCTGGCAGATTACCAAAGACAGAGGAGATGTTTCTTCCATAGAGCAAACGTTAAGTAAAGTTCTTTATAACGGCCAGCGGGAAGTAACGCTAACCATTGAAAAACCCGCAATAGCACAAGCAGGTTCCGGAAACACACTGCACCCTTCAGTTAGTCGTGAGATCAGCCGCTTTAATCAATTGCTGGCGGAAACAAGCACAAGCGCCGGAGACATTAACCGTTCAGTGGCCGAACTGCGGCAGTCAGCCCAGCGTCTGGGAGAGACGCTGGGATCGGGCAGCCAGCAGGCGTTGGCTTTATTCAATGCTATCGACCGCCGGGGTTGGCAAATGGTGCTGACCAGCAGTTCAGCGCAAATGCTGAACAGTATGTTAAGCCGTGACATAGGGTTTACCGGCCAGCTTTTAATGAAGTTGTCAGGAAACAAAGACCAATCCTCGCTCAATTATCTGGCTGCTTCCCTGACTCCGGAAACCATCAGAAAACTTGTTGAGGTCTTACCGGCGAGCACGCTGATCAGCAGCGGTTTTTTTAGCGCGCTTCCGGCAGGCCTATCGCAGCATGGCCAGCAGTCAGCAACAACTATTGGCACAAAAATTGAAAGGCGATACAAGCGGATTGCTTCCCGCGTTGACCGTTAAAACAGCGGCCCAGCAAGCAGTGAGTGCGGCCGAGGCAAACGCAACCCGTGCCCGGGCAACGGCGGAAGGCTTGCCGGAAAGGACGGCATTTAGGACAAAAGCGGACAACTTGCAGGCAAGAGCTGAAAATGAACTGGCGGCAGCAAGAACCAACCGGCTTAATGAGCTGGAAGAGATAAAGGAGAAGGACCGGACTAATCCGCAACGTGCTGAAATAAACAAACTAAAAGCGCAATTAGAATTACATCAAGCACGATCAGAGCAGAAGTCAGCCGCTGAAATTGCAGCCTTATCCAAGGAGGCCTCGCGGGCTGAATCGGCATTCACACGGGCTGAATTGCATGATACCAAGGCCAAACTGGATGCCGCCATTGCAGAGCGGAGCGCGCAATTAAAGAAAAGCGGCTTAAGTGCCGATGAGGACGCGCGGGTCACCAATGAAGGAAAATTCTTGATGGAGCAAAGAGAAGACACCGTGGCTGAGTTGAAAGCAGGAGAGCTCAGGGAGAAAGTGGCTGATCTTGAGAACAAAAAAGAAGCTGTAGAAACCCAAATGAAAGCAGCTGGAAAAGAAACATCAAGGGGGAAAGCTTTGCAGAAAGAGCTGGCCGAGATTATCCGGCCTCTGGAGAATTTAAAAGAACAGTTGGCCCAGCATAGCCAGCGGCAACAGGCGAAGGCCGCGCGCGACAGCGAAGGCCTTGGCCAGCTGGCCGCTCATTTGCCGCTAAAAGAGTTGATCGACCTGGCCAGAAGCCTGCCGGAGGGGAGCAGCACCAAGGCACTGGCTAATACGCTGGCCCAAAAGCGGATATTGGAAAGTCAGGCATCTTATGCTTCCAAAATAAAGCAGCTCAATCGATTGTTTGACATCAAGCAGACCAAGGCAGAAAGTGCCGGCATGCAATTGCTGGAAAAGCTGGGACGGCACCAAGTTATGGAAAGACTGCTGGACCAATCCGGTGAAGGCGCAAAATTCCTGAAGACTTTGAAGTTGAAAGGAAGCGAAGTGGAAGGATTGCTCAATGATCCGGCCATAGGCCACAAGCTGGAGCAGGCCATGCTGGATGCCAGCGACGGGAAAACAAAAGGCAATGAACTGGTTGCAGCTAAATTGCGCGCAGTCTTTGGACAACATGACGCTATCCAAGCCTGGCAGGAGAAAAATGAGGGACTGGTGGAGCAGCGGCAAAGAGCGGCTGTCTCGGAAACAGTCGGGATGAACCGGTTAAAAGAAAGCGGCGGTGTTGTGGAAGCTTTGGTTGATCGCATTATGGGAGCTTCGTCATCGCTTGAGGCAATGATCAATGCGCTTTCCGGCGCCGGCTTTATCCGGCAAGGATCGAGGACTGCCGCCTTGCTTGAAACATACCGTCAAGCCAAGCAGGCTTATGAGCAGGCACGCGATAACCTGGAAAACGCACTGGCTAATAAGACTGCTAAAGAAATCGACAGAATCGAGTTGAATGACAAGGCACAGCAATTGGTACAAGCTCATCGCAAACTGCAAGCCAGACTGAAGATTGAAGATCAGCGGATGCAGGAAAGCGAGATTACCAGCCTTCGCCAGCAGCTTGCGGACACCCGGGCCAAACTACGCGATCTTTCCCAGCGAAGAACAGGACCAGAAGCAACCGCTCTGCGGGATCAGATTACCGCACTAAAATTACAGTTAAATGAACGCGGCGTAACAGCGGACAAGGAAAGCAATAAGCCGCAAGAGCAGGCGGCTGAGGAAGCCTCAAAACCAGCCGGAAGGTCGATCGGCAAGACCCTGCTTAATCTGCCGGGCAGGGGTATCAATGCTCTTGGACAATGGGGCCGGGCGGTTATGGAGCAAATTCGCATGGAAAACGCCGCTGCGGCCGGACAAGTTAGCTTTATGGGGCTAGACCGCCTTTACGGGACAGCACTGGCGGTTTACCGGGGAACCAGGAATTACAGAGCTATGGCGGAAAACGCACGAACCGGCCGGGAGCAGGCGGTGGACGTGGTGTCAGGCTTGCTTCAAAAAAGGACCGGAATGGATGCTGACCAGGCACAGACTGCCGCGCAAGCGGTTATGCCGATGCTTAACAAATATCTCTCAGGAGAAATCTCCAGTGTTGAGATGCGAGGGCTGCTAAGGGATCTTGGCCGCCAGTTCAAACGTACTGAGCAACCATCCGCTGACTCGCCACAATTAAAGAAGCGCGAGAATGCACTGCAAATAATGCGCGAGCGAGTGCAATTATTAGATGAAATTTATGATCAACTATCAGGTGCGGACCGTTCCCGAGCGGAAAGCAGTAGTTTAGAGAGTCAATTAAAAGCATGGAATACCCGTCTGCAATTGGCGGCTGACTCATCGGCGCGCCAGCAGGCAGCTCACGAAATTAAGCGTCTGGAAAGAAAGCTCGCTGCAGTTGCCGGGCAGAAAAAGCTCTACAAAAGAATGAATAATCTTTCCAGGCAACTTGCGGAAGCAACTGCTGAGGTGGACAAGCTGCGCTCGGAAACAAAACAGATTGATTCAGGAAAAGAAGCTGACCAGGGAGCAGCGATTAAATTACTAGAGCTTAAGGCTGCAGAAAAGAACTTAGAGAAACTGGAATTCAGTTTGGACCTGGCGCGCAGTCAGGGTATGCGCCATCTGACAGATATCACTATTCAGGATGTCAGCCAAGCAAGTGTCAGAAGAGCGATTAATCTTAAGATACATGACATGAGAGAGTCCTTGAAAGCGGGAAAAGAAGTTGAAACGCATAATATCCAGGACAGGATATTGCTCGGCATGGCTGAGAATGCCAATATTCTTGAAAAAAAATTTGGTAAGGAGTTCAAAGAACAAACCAAACAGCTTGCTTTTGCCTACAAAGTGGCGGAATTTACCTACCTGTCATCTAAATTTGCGGGCCGGGGAAAGGCACGGGACTATTTGCAGAGGGAAGCTTTGCGAATGGCAGCCGGTTATGGCAAGGAAGACGGGTTTGGCATCGGGCTGGTGACAGCCTACAAAATGGTCAAAGCCGACCGGGGAAGCGCGCCCAAGTATCTTTTTGCCACCGCGGACCAGGCCTTGGTTGCGCAGATGGCTATGAATCCGCTGATACGGTCCATGGGCAATGAAGTTAAGGTCATCAGCAAAGAAAGCGCGATTGTGGACCCTCATGCAGGGGGCATTTATTTAACCGATCAGAAGACCATGCAGGAAATTTTGCTTGAGGCCAAAAGCGGCAATAAGCTAAAAGCGGCGTTTTTAAAATCATTCGAAGGCGGCGCAGTGGATGAAATCCAGGCCGCGCTTTCGGCCACGCCCGTGATTCATGGTGTTTCCGGCCAAATCTTGAGCGATATTTATGAGGCGCATTTAAGCCAGGAACAAAAGCAGGTATTGAACGAGAACGCTAAACGCTATGAACTGGCCATGAAAGAAGTCTTGATCGAATACTTCCGTCATGGTGAATCATTTGCGGACACGTTCCGGAACCGTGAACGGCAGGTGGGCACGACAATACGGAATACCTGGGAGGTCATCAACAAAGATGAGCTGGTCGCAAGACTTCAGGAGGATTATAAAGATGCCTTCAAAGATATTAGCCGTACTGATATTGAGCGCCTGACCGATCTGGCTGCGGATGCCATTATGAAAATTAACGGCCGTGATTACCGGGGTGATTGGAGCAATGGCGAGTTTGACTACCATGTCATGGGCAATGGAAAATTAATGCTTCACACCGTGTTTGGTGACGCCAAATTGGCGGCCATGGTCGCGATCAAGGAAAATTTATTGAATCTTATAGGAGAAGGAAATAAACGTAACCTGGTCGAGGCAGTGAAGGCAGGTCGAGGAGAGCACCTTATACGCGACCTCGAGGTTTCGCTAAAGGGTACGGCCATACGGCTGATGCATTTCAAAACCGGAGAAGCCACCTTTATTGAAGTCATGTCCTATATCGGTGCCGATAAATTCATTGTTGGTTCAGCGACCCTGGAAGGCAATAAAAAATCACTGGATAAGCTTGGGTTTGAGATCACCAGCTTGACCGGTGAATCCACATTGGAGCTGGATCATCGGGTGGTCATTGAAGGCATGCAATTGGGCGAAAAAAGTCATGAAGTTGGCGAGAGGGACCAACTTGTATTTAAGCTGGATGGAAAGATTTATGAATTCGAGACCGATGACGCCGGCAACATTACAGCCAGGCGTGTCACCATGGACGCGCAGACCTATTTGGTGGATAAACTGGTCGAGGAAATGCGTGATTACGGCAAAAGTGCGGATGGGAAGGTCTACGACATTGAAGTCGTCACTGATATTGATAACGCAAAGAATATGGAATTGTACGAAGCAGTCAAGGAAAAATTAACGAAGAATGGAACGGCTGTCAACGCTGTTGTGGTGCGCGATACCAAGGATGTCGCCCAAGTGAAGGCGCTTCGGGACCGGACTGATAACCGGGAGGTTGATTTGATTGTCATCACCGGCGACAAGGACGAGGCCTGGACCAAAGGGGTGGAAGAAATCCGGGGACAGATCAAGGTCAACCCCAACCGCCGCCGCATTGTGATTGCCGTAGGTGTCGGGGAAGGGTCCAACATTTTTGCTAAAACAGATGCCGGTAAATACAGCGCCTCCATTATTAAAACCAACATGGCAGCCTATGATAAAAATGCCCAGACGGCCCGGCGGGGGAATGCGCCCAATCGCGAATCAGGGAAAGCCACCATGTTTTTTGATTTTGATAATGAAACCAATATCCGTTCCGAAGAAAAAGAACGTATTAGGGCCATGCTGACCAAAGATCCGACGTTAAGCGCATCTTCCGATGAAGAAGTTACTAGCAGCGGTGCTGCTGCAACTCAGGCGCGAAATGAAGTAGTGGAAGTCACCAGAGAAATGCTTCGCGAAATCGACCAGGGCCAGGCGGCCAGTGCGGACCGCATTCTGCGCGGGCAAGCATCGCCTGATGTGGTGGAGGTGGCTCAGCGCGAAACAGGCAAGCCGACTGCAAAAGAAATGGCGGCTTATCGTGCCAAGGCGGTTGAGATTATCGAACAAATGAAAGCGGAGAATCAGGGATTGGAACATATCACTAATAATATGAAGGGCAGAAAGATAACAGCCGGGGTTAAGGCTTTAAGAGCGGCGTCAGCCAACGCCCGTTTGGGACTGATGAAAAGTTACCAAGCCCGCTTTGCCGCTGAAACAGGCAATGATCAGGCTGCCATCGACAGCAGCATGGCTGCTAAATTCGGTGCAACCTGGAAAATGGAAATGGATCTGGGCGGTATACAGTTTATGCCGCCGGGAATAAAGCAAGATTGGACAGTTAAATGGCCTTCAGCCATTGCGGCACCACTGAGGGCATTGAGGCTGACAGCGCCGGTAAACGGAGCGATTAACGGATTATTAAATGGATTTGCGGCGGCTTATAACCAATACCATCGCTGGATTACGGCGAATAATATGCTGAGGACCGAAAGAAGCGATGCCACTAAGCTTTATCAAGGACTCATGTCCGATATCGCCAAAGTCGGCGCCAAGCTCAGTGTTTTCGAGAACAACCCCAACGCGACCTTGACCTATCAGAACCGGACCATGAATGAGCAGCAAGCCCGGGCTTACCTGGTGGAGCGTATGGATCAGGCTGATTCTCTGGCTCTGCGCTATGGGTTGAAAAGTAGTGGGGCAGTACAAAATTACAGGTCTTCCATTGAACGTCATCCCCAATTAGTTACCAATGCCGCCTTGCAGGAGAGGACAAGCGTGCAAACCATGGGCAACCGGGTGATGCAGACTCTGAGCGCGTTGAAGGTTGCCAGCGTGCCCTGGATCAAGGCTCATCCCATTTTGGCAGCCGGATTACTGGCTAGCATGAGCACGCTGGTGATAGTTAATATTGCTGGCGGTTTGATGTTGTTGGGGAGCATTTGGACCGTTATGTCTATAGGTGGTGGTTTGCTCGCCGGGTTTGGCATGGACTTTCTTCAGGGTAGGGCTCCTAATAATAAATTCCTTAATCGTATGGGTAATGCCCCAGGCGGGAAGATCGCAAAATGGCTGACGCCTGCCGGAATGCTTCTTTTCAGCAATTACCTCGGCGTCGCAGGATTTATTGCAGGGAAGCTGGCAAGAGTTGTCTGGGATGTCCGCCAGGGCAAGATTACGGCCACCCCTATTAAAGAAGACGATGTGGTGGTCAATCTAAATCCGGCCGGTGAGAACAACCAGGAAGGCCTGGAATCTCAGCAAGTGCTAAATGGCACTGCTAATATGGCTGGTGGTAAAGCCAAGACCATCATGCAGGCTTGGCAGGAGGAAATGAAAACCACGACGGATGGGGCCAAAGCAGCGGAACGGCTATTCAACGATCCGAATATCGGTGTACAATTAACAGTGGGCAAAAATGCGCAAATTAATGAAATCGCCGGTTTCATGGTGGCCTTGGCGGACGTGATTCCTTTTGTCGGTTCAGACCGTAAATCAGAAATCCGATCAGCCATTGAGCAGCGCGGTGTTGATTTTCACGGTAAAAGCGTGGCGCAAATTGCCCTGGATGCTGATCTTAAACCGGAAACAGGAACAACGCCGGCAATGGATATCGCGATCAGGCCGGGCGCAGCGCCGGTCATGCACCGCAGTTTTACGGACATCTTGGTCAATCAGGCTCTGCTGGCGGCTAAAAAGATATTGTTTAACGATAATCAGCTTGCCGGCAGCACGTTCCTGGATGAACAGGCATTGATGTCCTTTTTACGGCAATATATTTTTGACGGCGAGTCTTTGGCGGCAAAGGCTGAAGATATCCGGGTTAGACAAAGCCGCGGCGACCTTGTCCGGTTGCGGGAAAATCGGTTTCTGAAGCAATATGACATGGTGCGCCAGGCGTTTAATGGCGTGGCTTATACCAATGCGGATTTGACGGCATTTAATGAGGCCAAAGCCAGGCTGGAGAACAAGACGTTTGCCGCCATGGAAGACCAAGCCAAAGCCTTTGAGCAGGCCCAAAAAGACGGTGATTCGCAGGGCATGGAAACAGCCTGGAAGACCTTTATGGGACGGTTTGGCATTAGCTATGACCAATATTTGAAAATGAAAAAAGATCCCCTGCTGCTGCGGGTGATCAGCATTTTTGGCAGAGACCGGCTTGCACAAGGGTATCCGGTCCGCAATGTCAGAAATGCGATTAATAGGGTTTTTGGCCTTGGAGCAGCGGCCGTATTGGCGGCCGGGGTTATTGCAGGCATCGCTTTGGGTGCAGTGGCGGTTGCCGTGGGTCTTGGCGCCGCAGCGGCATTGGGCTTGGCCCTGGTCGGCTATTTCGCCAAAAAACAAGCCCGCAACCTGGCCTTCCGTCTGAATCCGCCGGCAGCGGTGATGGAACAGCTCAGCACCACGCCCTTCCAAGGTCAAGCGCAGGTGAAGGCCATGAAATCCGCCCTGGCTTCCGGGAAGATGACGCAGCCAGACATAGCAAGAGAACTCGGCATCAGCCTGGATAAATTTGAGAAGCTTTTTGATATCACGACCCTGCTGAAGGACCAACGATTTGCCAATGCGGTCGAAAGGTTAAGACCAGAAGAGCAGACCTTTATGATCTCCGAGAACAGTAAAAATACGATTACTGAATTAACACTCAGACGGTTGATTGATGCGGCTGATTCAGGGGCCAAAAAAGAATTTGTCCTTGCCTTGCTTGATGATGCGAAACAGCTGCTGGCTTTCGAGGATATTAATCTTGATATCGCAGTCAAGCCCTTTACTTTTGGCCTGCAAGCCACGGTAACGCCGACCGAGCAGCATTCCGCCATGCCGCTGCCGGTGGCCACGCCCGGCATATGGCGGGCGATTGAAAGGTTAAGGGAAATTGGCGTTCAGATTAACGGGCTTTTCGCGCCGCCGGTTAATATGCACTTTGCACCTAATACCGGCACGGGCGGGGCGAGCTAATACGGAAATGATTTGGCAGGGCGAATAGGCCATGCGGTTTTTCTTGAGAAGATATTTTCTCTTGGCACTCACGGCGAGCTTCTGTTTGGCGGCATTGGCCCATGCCCGGCCTGATCAGAACCGGGTCAAGCATCAGTTGCCAAAGGGCGGGTGGGAAGAACAAAGCAGCCAAATGATCTACAACCATTTGGCTGCCCATTACCCATTGGCGGCATATACGCTGGAACAAAATGATTCCCGGATGCTGGCGGCCTTTACCCTGGCCGATCAAACCCGCCTCCTTTATAAAAACGACGGCGCCCTCTGCCAAAAAATATTGCCTTCCGGCGAGCAGATTGACTATGACCAAGGCTATCCGGTTAAGCGGTTTGGAAAAAATGGAGAACTTCTCCAGCAGACCCAACTGACCTGGGATCAGGACCGCCGGTTGCGTCAGGCCCTGACCAGCCGGGACGGCCAGCGGATTTTCAGGTATTACCATGAAGGGCATTTGGTGTTGGAGATGGTGTATGACCGGAAACGTCTGCTGTTTCGCCGGGGGTTTGGACGCACGGAAAATAAGAAAAAATTCAGCTACTTTGAGACGGACAGCCGAACCGGGATCACCAGTTTTGTGATCGTGCCTGAAGGCAAAGGCCTGATGGTGCAGCAATGGCGGGTAACAGGAGGACTCTACCGCGATTGGTCCGGGACCTATCGTCTTTTTCTTGAACTCTTGCGGGAGGAAGTCAAACGTCAGTACGCTGATTATCAGGTCCAGCGCCGTGATTCCTTCCATCAAACGCGGGGCGAATTGATCAATGCCGAAGTGAACCGGCATCTGGCCTATGGGCGGGAGCAATTTCTTAGAGACATGGGCAATGATACCATCAGCATTGATCGCCAGGGCAACTATATTGATTGCCATCAACTTGTGGTTCCCTTGCCCAAAGTGGCCTTGGTGGAACAGCCTCATCAACCGCCGGTCAAGGTCAGGGTGAGAAACAGGCGTTTGTTTTATTGGGACCAAAAAATTAAGGACTGGAAGAGTTATCCTTACAACCCCGATGTGGAAAAAATAGTGCCGCTTCGCCCTGACGAGGGCCTGGTGGTGCCAAGGGAAATCAAGACTCAGTGGCAGGTAATTCCCGGCAAGCAGGAAGCGCTGGTGCTTACCAGCCGGTTGCTGTTATCACCGGGCATGAAGCGGCAGATGGAAACGCAAGTGGCGGATGCCGAATTTATTGAACCTAATCAGGATGATTGCCGGTTGTTCCTGGCGGGCCTTAATGCCGGCCGGGAAGAAGTCCGGCAGGCAAGACAACCCGAAGGCAGGCATTGGGGACCTGAGGATGACCACCTGGCGGGGACCGTGCAAGCCATGCTATGCGCCAGGATAAAACAGGCGCTGCCAACCAGCCCGGAGATGAAGGTCCTTGATGACCGCCAATTGAGCAAGGCCCAGGTGGTGATGCAGGCCCTTGAGCCTGACCGTCTTCTGAGGCGGAAAGACCTCTTGCAACAGCAAGGGCATCTTTGGATTGCGCCTCAAGGGACTTCGGTGAAAATTACTTACCGGGATTTAAAAATTCATTTACCTGTGATTGAAAAAAAGAAACTATTCTTTTACTATAACCGGGTTAGAAAGGACCAGGGATTTTTGCAGGTGTGGGAAGAGGATAAGGAGTTGGAGGAAAAAGGCTTCTGGCGGCCTTATACACTCAAGCCGGGAAGGGATGCGCTTATTCAGCGCCAACATAAGATGTTGATTCGTGTGGATCAAGGCCATTTTCTCTGGCAGGCTACCGGTGCGTGGACCACGGAGTCCGTGTCCGGCACCCTGATCCTGGGAACCAAGCTGGCGCCGACGGTGGCCGGAACAAATTAAAGAATTTTACCAAACGGTTGTTCTAAAAAAAAACGATAGCAATTGTAATAAAAAGCTTGATTTTAAAGGTTAAAATTTTGTTTGTTTAAAACTAAAGCTATTGTTTGCCTTTTTTTACTATGCTATACTTTTAGTAGGGGCGGGTTTAAAATCCGCCCCTACATCGCGCTTTGTGTGAGATGGATTTTTTATTTTGGCTCTACATTTTTTATAATTTGTAGGGGCGTATTGCATACGCCCCCCAGAGCCAGCATTTATATCAAGAGTGCTGCATATGTCAGTAGGGTGCATGTGAGACCGTTGTTTTACTCCGGTTTGGCCGGCTTAGTCTAAGGAGAACCTATGATCAGGGCTCATGTTCAAACAAAAGGGGTTGTCAAGGCCACGGCGTTGCTGGTGGCTTTGTCGTTTGTACTGCCTTTGGCCGGCTTTGCCTTTGCACCCGGCACTTACCCGGCTGATCCGGTCGGGGCTTATGGGTTCACGCCTTTCAAGGTCAACGGCCAAACCATTAAAATATCTCCCCGATGGGGCATGATCACCAGCAGCCATCAGAGTCAGGGCAATAAAACCGTGGTCTACATCCAGAACCTGCACTGTAATTATGAAGTGCAGCAGAATATTTACCACATGCTTAAAGGACTGGTGGCGCGCAACGGGTTGTCCCTGATCGGCATTGAAGGCGAGAGCAAGCCCGTGGATCCCAGTCCCATTGCCTCGATTCCGGAGCAGGACATCAAGACCAAGGTCAGCGATTATTTCATGCGGCGCGGCCGTCTGACCGGCGCGGATTATCTGGCCGCCACAGGCAAAAAGCCCGTGGTTCTGGCAGGCATAGAAAACCAGAAACTCTACGATTACAGCAAAAAGAAACTGCTTGAGTTTTTAACCGACGAGAATCAGGGCTATGTCGAAGACTTGCGCCATGCCCTGGAAAGGCTGAAAGCGCCGCTGTACAATCTGTCCCTGGCCAAACTGGACCACAAAAAAGAGCAGTTTGACTACGAACAAATTCCCCTGGAAAATTACACTGATTACCTTTTGGTTGAGGCCCACCGCCTGAATATTTCCTATGACGCCTTTCCCGGCCTGGCGGCCTATGCCGTGCACCGCCAAATGCCCTACCAGGGTGATGTGGATTATGAACGCCTGCGGGATGACGTGCGCGCTTTTGACCAGCGCCTGCGCACGGGCATGTACACTTCCCGGGACCAGCGCCAATTGGATTATTATTTGAATCTGGTGCGCATCATGGGAAACATGATCAACATCAGCGCCACCGACCAGGATATACGCTACTACCGGCAGCATACGGATGAATTTTCGCCGGCCAGGATACTGACTTTTTTGGATAAGACCAGCTTCCACTACGCCGTGGACCTGCAACTGGACGGCAACCTGATCAATCTGGGAAAAGCCCTGCCCCTGGCAGCCGAATTTTATCAGGCGTCCGATAAACGGTCCGATGTCTTTATTCATAATCTTCTGCGACAAATGAATAAGCGGGACCAGAACTTCGCGGTGCTGATCACCGGCGGTTTTCATGCCTCTGAAGTGGAAAAGGCCATGGCCAGGCAGGGCATCACTTATGTGGCCATCAAACCGCGCATTACCCGCACTGATGTGGCCAACCCCTATTATAACCTCCTGAAAGGCCGTCTGACACCGATTGAAAAATTGCTCAAGCAACATGAGAATCTTTTTGAGCTGAGAGACTTTTTCACCATTCCTTTGCTGGCCAGCCATTACAAAAATCTGGTGGAGCAGATATTGGAAGTCCGCAAAAAGTTAAGTGCTGGCCGTTTCAATGTCGGCAAGGCGGCCCTGAGTTACAGCGAGGAATGGTCCATGCCGGAGAAGCATCTTTATGTGCTTCGCTTCAGACAGGGCGGCGTGCTGGACCGGAATTTAGCAGTCATTGTCCGGCCCGGGGAGTCCAGCCCGGGCAGCTACGATAGTTATTATGCCGAAGAGAAGCTTGATGCACAAGGCACGATGTTTCAGATTGTCAATATAGCTGCTCTGGAAAATCCGGCCACCAGAGCAGCCATCCTGGGTCCTGAGGTAAAAGGACAGCAACAATCCTTGACCCCCAGCTATGTGCGGGTCCTTTTCAGCCATGTCGCCCAATACCTGGGCCATCCCGACGAAATTTTAAGTCAGCTGGTCAGCGGCCGTTTGGAAAAAAAGGCTGCGCGGGAAGAGCAAGCCCTGGCGAAGCAACAGCAAGCCCGGGAAGCTGCCGGAGCCCGGGCGCAGAAAGTGCCGATGGGGATGCGGGCCCGGGTCTGGTTTAACCGGATGATCCATAATGCCCGGGCCGCCCTAATGGAAAACAGCTTGGAACTCTTTTTTCTCAGTACCCTGCTGACAATAGGCGCGGCGATCGCGGCAGTCTTCATGCCTGTGGTTGCCGGGTTCGTGCTGGCGGCCGGATCGCTGGCCATGTTGATCAGCAGCTATATAGCCGTGGCCAGAGGGGAAACACCGGTCATCATCCAGGCAGTGGCCGGATTGACCATCCTGATGGTGATGGGCACCCTGTCCGGGCTTTTTGGTATCTCTGCTTTGGCCTATAGCTCTTCCTGGTATATAGGCATCCTTGGGACAGGCCTGATAGGAGGGTCACTTTTCCAGGATTATTATAAAGGAGAATCCGCTTGGTCCAAAAGACTGCGCACCACTTTGAAAAGCATGGGCGGCTTTTTTTCCAGAAACAAGGCGCGAATTAAATTTTCTGCTTTTGGCGTCTTGGGGCTGTTGGTGTTGGCAGGCTTGGCTCCCTCGCTTTCAGGCATGGTTTCCGTGAATGGGCTGCTGATGATCTCAGGCACCTTTCTGATTGGCGTTTTACTGCGTTATTATTTCAGCAAACGTCATCCCCAAGCCGGCGTCGTCCTGGCAGGTGCCGTGACCGCAATGCTCATCCTGCTCTTAGTTGGCTATCATACAGGTGGTATGATCAGCCTGGTCCAGGCTGCCAGCGCAGTGCCGGGGCCGGGCACGGCTGAACTTGGTGCGGTCATGAGAGCTTCCCAGGCGCCTGTCTTTGGCGGCGCTTATAGCATGGTGGGTTTGATTGGTTTTGTGGCCTCTGATTATTTTCAGATTATTTCCAGTCTCTGGGAAGAAACAAGTCAAGAATCTCAATCAGCCAAATCCGAAAAAGAACCTTTGCCGAATAAGGAAATTTCAAATGAGGATTTAATCCGGCAAGCCCTGACGTATGCGCGGGGTACGCTGAATTTGGGCACTAATCAAAACCTCAGG